>DATIVQ010000062.1:0-10374 GCA_035465735.1 Rudaea sp. | reverse complement strand
CGTCCCCGGACATGTCCCCGATGCCCACGGCCGTGAAGTCCTGGCTCTGGGTGTCGACCCCGAGCTCCCGGAAGTGCCGCTTGACCGACTCCCAGGCGCCGCGGGCCGTGATGCCCATGGCCTTGTGGTCGTACCCCACCGAACCGCCGCTGGCGAAGGCGTCGCCGAGCCAGAAGCCGTAGTCGGCGGAGATGCCGTTGGCGATGTCGGAGAACGACGCGGTGCCCTTGTCCGCGGCGACGACGAGGTAGGAGTCCTCGGAGTCGTGGCGTACGACGCGCTGCGGCGGCACCGACTCGCCACCGACGAGGTTGTCGGTGATGTCGAGCAGCCCGCAGATGAAGGTCTTGTAGCAGGCCACACCCTCGGCCAGCCACGCGTCGCGGTCAGCCGGGTCGGGCAGCTGCTTGCAGTAGAAGCCGCCCTTCGAGCCGACCGGCACGATGACGGTGTTCTTGACCATCTGCGCCTTGACCAGGCCCAGCACCTCGGTGCGGAAATCCTCGCGCCGGTCCGACCAGCGCAGGCCACCGCGCGCGACCGGGCCAAAGCGCAGGTGCACCGCCTCCACGCGCGGGGCGTAGACGAAAATCTCGCGATAGGGCTTGGGCTTGGGCAGGTCCGGCACCCTGGACGAATCGAACTTGAAGCTGATGTATTCGCGCACTTTGCCGCCGGGCGTCTGGAAGTAGCTGGTGCGCAGCATGGCGCCGATGACGCCGAGGAAGCCGCGCAAGATGCGGTCCTCGTCCAGGCTCGCCACGCGGTCGAGCAGGACGCGCAGTGCGGCCACGATCGCCTGCATCTGCACATCGCGCGCCTGGCCGCGTGCATTGACCAGATCGTCGATGAAGGAAGGATGCCCCGTGGCAACCTCGGCTGGCAGCAGGATTTCGAGTTCGCGGCGCAAGCGCTTGCGCGCGCCTTCGAGCACGGTCTTGCCCGGGTCCTCACGCTGCGGATCGAACTTGGCCTCGAACAACTCCACGAGCAGGCCGGCGATCAGCGGATAGCGGTTGAGAGTCTCCTCCATGTAGCTTTGCGAGAACGTCGCATTGGTCTGCACGATGTACTTGCAGATGCCGCGCAGCACCGCGACCTGACGCCAACCCATGTTCGCGCCGAGGATCAGCTTGTTGAAGCCGTCGCTCTCGGCCTCGCCGCGCCAGATGCGCTCGAAGCTGGACTGGAACGAATCGCGCACCTGCTCCAGGTCGAAGCAAAACCCTCCGGCAGGCTGCACTTCGAAATCCTGGATCACGGCGGCTGTGTCGCCGAGCTTCATTTCATAAGGATGCTCGGAAATGATCTTCAGGCCCATGTTCTCGAGCATCGGTAGCGCTTCCGACAACGAAATCGGACCACCGTAGCGGAACAGCTTGAAACGCAGGCCCTCGGCATCCTTGCCGGAGCGGTACAGCGACAGGCGCAGATCGTCGGCATCCTTGAGGCTGGCGATGGATTCCACATCCGCCGCCGCGACCTCCGCGCTGACTTCCTCGATGTATCCTGCCGGCAGCGCCCGGCCGAAGCGGTTGGCGAGTTTGCTGCCCTTGTCCTCGCCGTGTTTGCGCACCAGTTCTTCACGCAGGCTGTCGCGCCAGTTGCGCACGATCTGGCCGATGCGCTCTTCCAGTTGCGCGGTGTCGTACTGCGGTTTTTCGCCTGGCTTCGGGCGCACGATCAGATGCAGGCGCGCGAGCGCGGATTCGCCAACATTGATCGTGGAATCCAGGCGCTCGCCGCGGAATGTATCCTTGAGCAGGGCCTCGATGCGCTCGCGCACGTCGGCGGTGAAGCGGTCGCGCGGCATGAACACCAGGCACGAGAAGAAGCGGCCGTACTTGTCGCGGCGCACGAACAGGCGCGCGCGCGCGCGGCCCTGCAGGCCGAGCACGCCGGCCGCCGTGGCGAACAGTTCGTCTTCGCTGGCCTGGAAAAGTTCGTCGCGCGGCAGCGTCTCGAGGATGTGGCGCAGGTTCTTGCCCGAATGCGAATCGCGGCGCAGGCCGGAGCGAGCCATCACCGCTTCGAACTTGTGCCGCACCAGCGGGATCTCCCACGGCCGGCGCGCGTACGCACCCGAGGTGAACAGGCCGAGGAAGCGCCGTTCCGCCACCGGCACGCCGCGGGGGTCGAACTCGAGCACGCCAATGTAATCCATGTAGCCGGCGCGATGCACGCTGGCGCGCGCATTGGTCTTGGTCAGGATGATCGCATCGATCGCGCCGGATTGCGGCAGGTCGCGCGCGGCCAGCGACTTGAGCGATCGCGGCGCGACCGAACGCTCGCTGCCGCGCAGGATGCCGAGTCCGGAACCGTCCACGGCGAGCAGGACTTCCTCGCCGCCGGACTTGCCAACCCGGTATTCGCGAAAACCCAGGAAGGTGAAGTGATCGGCCGCGGCCCAGCGCAGGAATTCCTGCGCCTCGGCCACTCCGGCCGCGTCCACCGGAAGCTTGCTCGAAGCGAGCGCGTCGGCGATGCCCAGCATCTTCTCGCGCATTGCCGGCCAGTCGCGATAACACTGGGCGACATCGTCCAGCGCCGCGCGCACGGACTGTTCCAGGCGCGCGCGCTCGGCCGGATCGGCGATACGATCGATCTCGAAATGCATCAGCGACTCGGTCTTACCCTTGCCGCCTTCCGGCGCGAACGCGAGGACATTGCCGCCGACATCGCGTTCGACGCCGTAGACGGGATGCGCGACCAGATGCACGTTCAAACCGGCCTGGGTCACGGCGATACCGACTGAATCGACCAGGAACGGCATGTCGTCGGTCATGATGTCGATGATGGTATGCGCGGACTCATAGCCATCGGCATCCGGCGTCGGGTTGAAGACGCGCAGGTTCGGCGTGCCAGTCTTGCGCACGCGCACGAACTCGAGCAGGCCGCGCATCATCCCGGCCCAGGCCTCGGTGCCATTCACGGCACGGTCGTCGGCGCCAATGCGGCGGAAGAAATGCTCGACGAAGGGTTTGGTCAGCGGCGTCGCAGTACCGCCCAGCGCGGCAAGAATCGCTTGCGGAAAAGAGTCGGCGGCGCGCGTGGCCGCGCTGGGGATGGCGTTCATGGAAGTCCGTCCGGAACGGGATTTTCGGGACGCAAAGGATACCGCCTAGCGCCGCACTTATGCCAGCGCGACATGGGCCTGGCGCCGGCAAAAACCGTGCATCGGCAGAGACTTCCAGCAGACTCTTCGGAGGTTTCTAGCGCAATCCCGTCTCGTTGCGCGCGATGACCATGCGCTGGATTTCACTGGTGCCCTCGTAGATCTCGGTGATCTTGGCGTCGCGGAAATAACGCTCGAGTGGCATTTCCTTGCTGTAGCCCATGCCGCCGTGCACCTGCACGGCCTGGTGCGTGATCCACATCGCGGCCTCGGATGCGGTGAGCTTGGCCACCGCGGCCTCGGTCGAGAAGCGCCCGCCCTGTTGCTTGGCCCAGGCTGCGCGCAGGGTCAGCCAATGCGCCGCGTCGAGCTTGCACTTCATGTCGGCGATCTTCTGCTGGATCATCTGGAACGAGCCGATGGACTGGCCGAACGCCTTGCGGTCGCGGGCGTAGGTCAGCGTCGCTTCGTAAGCGGCACGCGCCAGGCCGACCGCCTGCGAGGCTATGCCGATACGGCCGGCGTCGAGCACGCCCATCGCGATCTTGAAACCGTGGCCTTCCTCGCCGATCACGTCTTCGGCCGGCACGCGATAGTCCGTGAACTCGATCTCGCAGGTCGCCGAGGCGCGGATGCCGAGCTTGGGTTCGGTCTTGCCGCGATGGAACCCGGCGCGCTCGGTGTCGATCATGAACGCGGTAATCCCGCGCGCGTGCTTGTCCGGATCGCTCATCGCGAACAACAGGATGTACCTGGCGACCGGGCCGGACGTGATCCAGCTCTTCTTGCCATTGATGATGAAGCTGCCGTCTGCGTGTTTCGTCGCGCGGCAGCGCATCGCGGTAGCGTCGGAACCGGATTGCGGCTCGGTCAGCGCAAATGCGCCGATCGCCGCACCCGACGCAATCGGCGTGACGTACTTGTGCTTCTGTTCCTCATTGCCGAATTTCAGCAGGCCGTTGCAATACAGCGTGTTGTTCACCGACATGATGGTCGAGTGCGCGCAGTCCGCTTCGGCAATTTCCATCATCGCCAGCACGTAAGCGATCGAATCCATGCCGGCGCCGCCGTATTCGGCCGGCACCTCGATGCCCATCAGTCCGAGCTGGCCCATCTCGCGGATGTTGTCGAGCGGGAATTCCCCGGATTTGTCGAAATCCGCAGCGACCGGCGCGATGCGCTTCTGCGCGAAGTCGCGCGCGATGGCCTGGATCTGCAGTTGTTCTTCGGTGAAGCCCAAGTCCATGATCGATCCCCGGATGACGGCAAGAGAAATGAAAGCGGCGAATTTTACCGTCTTCCGCCCCTCCACGTCAGCGACCCGGGTGCGGGCAGCTCGTCGAAGTCGCACGGCGGATGCTCCAGGCGCTGGTCCAGCAGCCACGGCAACAACGCGGGCGTGGAGTAGGCGTGATGCCAGATGACATGCATCTCGTCCGGATATTCGGTGTAGCGCGGCGTGCCCCCGAGCACGCGCAGCGCGCGCACGACCGCGCGCGAGCCGACCATGGCGCCGTCATAGCCGGTTTCCACGTCGGTGTCGTTGTCCTTGGCGCCGTGGAAAACCCATTCAGGCACTTCGCGGATCGACGCCAGCCCCGCGATTTCCGTCATCCCCGACATCGGCACGCCGGCGGCGAAACATTCCGGCCAGGCCTTGAGCGCGTCCCATACGCCGGTTCCGCCATCGGAAACGCCGGTGAGATATATGCGCCGCGCATCGATGGGAAAGCGCCGGAGCGCATCGCGCACCACGGCCGCCACGCGCCGCGGCGGCCAGTAGGCGCCGGTCGTCTGCGGTGCGATGTAGACAAGAGGGATGTTGCCGCGTATGGCCTGGTCGAGCCAGAGCATCGAGCCGTTGCCATAGCCGGCGAGTTGCGATTCGTTGTTCGTACCGTCCTGCCAGTCGCCGTGCAGGAACACGATCAACGGCAGTTTCTCGCCATCGAGTCGCCCGGGCGTCTGGATGGCGCGATAGGGTACGTGCAGCGCGTCCGGCGTCTGGAATTTGCCCAGCGCGGAATAGGCGACTTCGGCCCGCGCCGGCACAGCGCCGGCCAGCAGCAGCAAAAGAATCAGGCTAATCCGCACGCGCTCATCTCCACCCGTCGCTTCCGGCATCGCGCGTTCGACCTTAGCCGAACGAGACGGTTCAATCCAGATCGTTGACGCTGCCGGGGTGTCGGCGTAATCTGCGCATCCATCTTTCAATCAAGATGAAAGGATACACTTGGATCTCGCCGCCACTTCCGGCCTGCTGCGTCTGCTCGCCGATCCTACGCGTCTGCGCCTGCTCGCCCTGATCGAGCGCGAGGAATTGACGGTCGCCGAACTTGCCAGCGTTTTGCGGCTGGCACAGCCGCGCGTCTCCACGCACCTGGCGAAGCTCAAGGAAGCCGGACTCGTGCGCGACCGCCGCGCCGGCGTGTCCGCGTACTACCGCTGGAATGCGGAAGCCGATGGCAAGACTGCCGCACTCGTACAGGCCCTGCGCGGCAGCCTTGACGACGCCCTGATCGCCGACGACCTGCGCCGCCTGCCGGCGATGCTGACGCAACGCGCCCGCGCCGCGGGTTGGGCGGATTCGGTCGCGGGCGACATGGAACGGCACTATTCACCCGGCCGGACGTGGGAAGCCTTGGCGCGTGCCTTGACCAGCCTGATCGACGTCGGCGACGTGCTCGATATCGCTTCGGGCGACGGCGTGCTGGCGGAACTGCTCGCGCCGCATGCGAAATCCATCCTCTGCATCGACGCCAGTGAACGCGTGGTCGCCGCAGCGCGCGCGCGCCTGAAATCCTTCCGCAACGTGCAGGTGCGCCTCGGCGACATGCATGCCATGGATCTCGGCGCGCGCCGCTTTGACCTCGTCCTACTCATGCACGCGCTGACCTACAGCGAAGATCCGGCGCGCGCCATTGCCGAGGCGGCGCGCGTGCTCAAGCCCGGCGGACGCCTGTCCGCGATCACGCTCGGCCGCCATGCGCACCGCGCCACGGTCGCGCCGTTCGATCATCGCAATCTCGGCTTTCGCGCCGAGGATTTGCGCAAATTCGCCCAGTCCGCCGGCTTGAAAGTGATCGCCTGCGGAACGATCACGCGCGAGCGTCGTCCACCGCATTTCGAAGTGCTGCATCTGGTCGCGAGAAAATCCGCATGAACGCCCTGCCCTGGAAAAACCCCGCGCGCGTCGCCACGCTGGAAGCCGCGCTGGCCCAACGCATTCTCGTCATTGACGGCGCGATGGGCACAATGCTGCAGACCTGGAAACTCGACGAGGAGGGCTACCGCGGCGAACGCTTCGCGCGCGGCCACGCAGGCACGCACGCGCACGGGCATGGTCCAAGCTGCGAGCACGACGTGAAAGGCAACAACGACCTGCTCACCCTGACGCAACCGGACATTATCCGCGCCGTGCACACGGCTTACCTCGATGCGGGCGCCGATCTTGTCGAAACCAACACGTTCAATTCCACGTCGATCAGCCAGGCCGACTACCATCTCGAACACCTCGTTTCCGAATTGAACCGCGAGGGCGCGCGCCTGGCACGAGAATCCTGCGATGCTGCCGAAGCCAAGACCCCGAACCAGCCGCGTTTCGTCATCGGCGTACTCGGGCCGACCAGCCGCACCGCGTCGATTTCACCGGACGTGAACAATCCGGGTTTCCGCAACGTGCGCTTCGACGAACTCGCCGCCGCCTACCTCGAAGCGGCGCGTGGCCTGCTCGACGGCGGCGCCGATGTGCTGATGGTCGAAACCATTTTCGACACGCTCAACGCCAAGGCCGCGCTGTTCGGCATCGAGCAGGTCTTCGATGCACTCGGTGTGCGCGTGCCGGTAATGATTTCCGGCACGATCACCGACCTGTCTGGGCGCACGCTCTCGGGACAGACCGCCGAGGCGTTTTACTACTCGCTGCGCCACGCACGGCCGCTGTCCATCGGCCTCAATTGCGCGCTCGGCGCGACCGAACTGCGCGCCTATGTCGACGCGTTGGCACGCATCGCCGAATGCCGCGTCAGCACGCATCCCAACGCCGGCTTGCCGAACGCGTTCGGCGAATACGACGAAACGCCCGAACACATGGCGCAGGTGATCGGCGAATTCGCGCGCAGCGGACTCGTCAATCTGGTCGGCGGCTGTTGTGGAACCACGCCGGCGCATATCGCCGCTATCGCCGAAGCGGTACGTGGCGTGGCACCGCGCAAGCTGCACCGCACGGAGTCGTGCGCTGCATGAACACGCGCCACACCTGCCTGAGTGGTCTGGAACCGCTGGTCATCACGCCCGACATCCTGTTCGTCAACGTCGGCGAGCGCACCAATGTCACCGGCTCGGCGGCATTCAAGAAACTGATCAAGGAAGATCGCTTCGATGAAGCCGTGGAAGTCGCGCGCCAGCAGGTCGCGAATGGCGCGCAGATCCTCGACGTGAACATGGACGAGGGCCTGCTCGACGCCGAAGCGGCGATGGTGAAGTTCCTTAACCTCATCGCCGCCGAACCCGACATCGCGAAGATCCCGGTGATGGTCGATTCGTCC
Organism: Rudaea sp.; assembly: GCA_035465735.1. GTDB lineage: Bacteria > Pseudomonadota > Gammaproteobacteria > Xanthomonadales > Rhodanobacteraceae > Rudaea. The sequence goes on along the minus strand of DATIVQ010000062.1, from coordinate 2,712 downwards.
AAATGGAGCGTGATCGAGGCCGGCCTCAAATGCCTGCAGGGCAAGGGCGTGGTCAATTCGATCTCGCTCAAGGAAGGCGAGGACGTCTTCCTCGAACAGGCGCGCAAGATCCTGCGCTACGGAGCGGCGACCGTGGTCATGGCGTTCGACGAACAGGGCCAGGCCGACAGCGTTGCGCGACGTCTGGAAATCTGCGAACGCTCGTACAAGCTGCTCACGGAAAGGATCGGCTTTCCACCCGAGGACATTTTCTTCGATTCCAACATTTTCCCCGTCGCCACCGGCATCGATGAACACGCTAACAATGCGGTCAATTTCATCGAGGCGGCGCGAGAACTTAAGAAACGATTCCCGCTATCGCATATTTCCGGCGGCGTCTCGAACGTGTCGTTCTCGTTCCGCGGCAACAACGCCGTGCGTGAGGCCATCCATTGCGTGTTCCTGTATCACGCCATCAAGGCCGGCATGGACACGGGAATAGTCAACGCCGGCGCGATGCCCATCTACGACGATCTGGATGCGGAATTGCGCGAACGCGTCGAGGACGTGGTACTCAACCGCCGTGGCGATGCGACCGAGCGCTTGATGGAGATCGCGGACAAGTACAAGAAAGGCGCACAGGACAAGGACGATTCGGCGAATCTGGCCTGGCGCGATCTGCCGGTTGCCAAGCGCATGGAACACGCGCTGGTGCACGGCATCGACCAGTTCGTGGTCGAAGACACCGAAGAGATCCGCAAGACGGTGACGCGCACGCTGGACGTGATCGAAGGCCCGCTGATGGACGGCATGAATGTGGTCGGCGACCTGTTCGGTGCGGGCAAGATGTTCCTGCCGCAGGTCGTCAAATCCGCGCGCGTGATGAAAAAGGCGGTCGCTTACCTGCTGCCGTTCATGGAAGAAGAAAAGAAACGCAGCGGCGACGTCAGCAAATCCAATGGCAAGATCGTGATGGCCACGGTCAAGGGCGATGTCCACGACATCGGCAAGAACATCGTCGGCGTCGTGCTCGCCTGCAACAATTTCGACGTCGTCGATCTCGGCGTCATGGTGCCGGCGCAGAAAATCCTCGATACTGCGATTGCCGAAAAGGCCGACATGATCGGCGTGTCCGGGCTCATCACGCCGTCGCTGGAAGAGATGGCGCACGTGGCCAAGGAGATGAAGCGCCAGAATTTCAGCATTCCTCTGTTGATCGGCGGCGCGACGACCTCGCGCGCGCACACCGCGATCAGGATCGAACCCAACTACGAAACCGCCTGCGTGTGGGTCAAGGACGCTTCGCGCGCGGTCGGCGTGGCGCAGTCGCTGGTCAGCAAGGAACTGGTCGACGGCTTCCTCGCCAAGGTGCGCGCCGAATACGCCGAGGTGCGCGAACGCCACAAGCATCGCGGCACCGGCAAGCGCCTGGTGACGCTCGCTGCCGCGCGCGCGAACGCAGCGAAGTTCGACTGGAAGAAATACACGCCGCCCGTGCCTCGCAAGCCCGGAATCACGGTCTTCGACGATATTCCGCTGACCGAATTGCTGCCGGTGATCGACTGGACGCCGTTCTTCCAGGCCTGGGAACTGCACGGCCACTATCCGGAAAACCTCGGCGATCCCGTGGTTGGTGCGCAGGCGACCGAACTGTTCAACGATGCGCAGGCGATCCTGAAAAGGATCGTCGCGGAGAAATGGCTGCGCGCGAAAGCCGTGATCGGATTCTGGCCGGCAGCGCGCGTCGGCGACGATATCGAGCTGCGCAACGAGGGGGCGATGTTGACGCTGCACCACTTGCGCCAACAGGCCGACAAGCCGGTCGAACGGCCGAATCTGTGTCTGAGCGATTTTCTCGCGCCAAAGGAATCCGGTGTCGTGGACTGGATCGGCGGCTTCGCCGTTACCGCCGGACTCGGCATCGAAGAGCATCTCGAACGCTTCCACAAGGACAACGACGACTATTCGGCGATCATCCTCAAGGCGCTGGCCGACCGCCTCGCCGAGGCGCTGGCCGAGTACATGCACCGCAAAGTGCGCAAGGAATTCTGGGGCTACGCGGGGGGCGAAGCGCTCGATAACGAGGCGTTGATCGCCGAGAAGTATCGCGGTATCCGTCCCGCGCCCGGCTATCCGGCCTGCCCCGACCACACGGAAAAGACGACGTTGTTCCGCCTGCTCGATGCTACGAACAATACGGGCATCGAAATGACGGAAGGTTTTTCGATGTATCCCGCTGCCGCCGTTTCGGGCTGGTATTTCAGCCACCCCGACAGCCAGTACTTCGTCGTCGGCAAACTTACCCGCGATCAGGTCGAGGACTACGCCACGCGCAAGGGCTGGACGCTGGCCGAGGCCGAACGCTGGCTCGCGCCGAACCTTGATTACGATCCGGACTGATCGTCAAAATCTTCCTCGGCGCCGCCAGGCGCGACGACTTCCGGCTTGTGCTCGCGCAGATGCGTGGCGAGGTTGTAGATCGACACGAAGGCCGGAAAAAGGTTGGAGAGAACGCCAACGGAATCGTTCTTGCCAAACGTGAAGTACGCCAGCAGCAATGCGCTGCCCGAGATCGACAGCCACCAGAACGCCGCCGGCATGACCACGCGGCGCAGCTTCTTGGTCGCGTACAGTTGCACGAACCAGCGCGCAGTGAACAGGAACACACCGACGTAGCCGATCAGCTTCCACGGCGTGATGACGACGTGATTGAAATGGAACAGGATTTCGTTC
>DATIVQ010000061.1:0-10463 GCA_035465735.1 Rudaea sp. | reverse complement strand
CGGAGTGCTGACGAGTTCGAACAAGGGCACGCAAACCCTGACGCCGACGCAACTCGCCGCTTTCCACCACGATGACGTCTACAACCAGCGCGACAACACCGGCGCCAGCGCCGGCTACGCATTCAACAAGGAATGGAACGTCAAGTTCGACTTCAAGCGCCTGGACGAATCCGGCGCGAAACTGATCGGCGCCGGAACCGATGCGTACGACCTGACCAGTGCCGGCGGATTCAAGTACGGCGGGGAACGTATCCTGTTCCTGATGAATCCCACCGAATACCGCAATGACACGTTCAATCTCGCGCTGAACTGGGTCGGCAAGCAGGCCTACGCAAGTCTCGCGTATTACGCCTCGCTGTTCCATGACGATTACAACGGGGTTTCGTTCTCGAATCCCTATGTTTCGGGAGGCACAGGGAACGCGCCCAACCCCGCGCCGGGAACGTCGCCCGGCGCGGCCTTCCCGCTCGACACGATGAGCACGCCGCCGAGCAACCAGTTCCACCAGATCAATTTTACAGGTGGTTACATATTCAGTCCGGCGACGAAACTGACCGGTGGATTTTCCTACGCGCGCAACACGCAGAATTCCAGTTTCGACGGCACCTACACGACGACGCCGAACACCGTGCCAGGACTGCCGGTCGGCTCCTTCGACGGACGCGTGCTCATCAAGCACGCCGACGCCAGGCTTACCCACCAGTGGGGCAGCGCGATCAATCTGAGTGCCGGTTTCAAATACAACGAGCGCGACAATACCTCGGCCTCGAACACCTACACCTGGCTCGACCTCGGTGGCGAAACGATCGAAACGGTCAATATCCCGATGAGCAACAAGCGCCGGCAATTCGATGCCGCCGCCGACTGGCGCATCGATGCGCGCCAGCGCCTGCACCTGGGCTACGAGTACGAACACATCGATCGCTGGTGCGGCAATGCACTCGCCAACAACGCGCAAGGCGAGTTGTCGAACACGAATGCCGGCTACTACGTGTTTGCCAGTTGCGTGCAGGTGCCAAAGGACAGCGAGGACAAGTTCGTCGGGACCTACCGGTTCCAGTTGAGCGACAAGCTCGAGTTCAATGCCGGCTACACCCACGCGGACCGCAGCGCGAATGTGAATCCCTCGTTCTACAACCCGATGCAGGGCAACGACGAGGGCTTCGAGAACTACGGGTTCCTCGCCTATTTCGATGCATCGCGCCGCGAGAATCTGTACAAGGCAGGGATCACCTGGCAGGCAACCGACAAACTCAGCATCGACCTGAGCGGTCGCGGCACCAAGGACGATTACTACGATTCCACGCTCGGCGTCCAGAACGGCGATTCGGGCAGCGCGAATGTCGACGTCGACTACAGCCTGTCCGAGAACATGTCCTTCGGCGGTTACGCGAGCTGGCAGAAACGTTCACGCGATCTGGTGTCGGCGTCCGGCCGCGACGCGGTGGCGCCGCGGCCAACGTTGTGGGCGAACACGCTGACCGATCGCGACAATGCGTTCGGGCTCAACGCCCGCCAGAAGGGCCTGCTGAAGGGCAAGTTTGAGCTGAGCGAGGACTTCAGCTACGGATTGAGCAAGACCAAGTACTACACCACGCTGATCACGACGCCGCAGGCCATCGGCAACCACGGCACGTCGCCGAACATCTCGAGCGAGCTGACGCAGTTCAGCGTGACCGGCAAGTACGCGTTCAATCCCTCGTCGCAACTGCTGGTCGGCTACCTGTACCAGCGGCTGAAGTCGAACGATTACTACTACAGCGCCTACCAGCTCGGGTTTACTCCGACGAGTCTGTTGCCGACCAACCAGCAGACGCCGAATTATTCGGTCAACACTGTATTCGTCGCCTACCGCTTCTCGTTCCGTTGAGCCTGAGAGGATCGCCGCATGAGCGCCAACAATCCCGGCTTCATTCGCAGGACGTGGCGGGCGTTGCGGCGGCCTTCGGTCAAATGGTCCGTGTTGACGTTGCTGCTGATAGGCTTTTTCGGCGGCATCATCTTCTGGGGTGGTTTCAACACGGGTATGGAGGCGACAAACCGCCTGGAGTTCTGCATCAGCTGCCACGAGATGCGTGACAACGTCTACCAGGAATACAAACAGACGATCCACTATTCGAATCGCACCGGCGTGCGCGCAATCTGTTCCGACTGCCACGTGCCGCACGACTGGACCCCCAAGATCATCCGCAAGATCCAGGCGAGCCGCGAGTTGTGGGGCAAAGTGACCGGTTACATCGACACCAAGGAGAAATTCGAGGCGCATCGCATGGAAATGGCCACGCGCGAGTGGGCGCGCATGAAATCGGTGGATTCGCGCGAATGCCGCAATTGCCACAGTTTCGACGCGATGAGCGCCGACAAGCAGCGGCAGAGTGTTTACACCAAGCACATGAAGGCCAAGGCCGACGGCCAGACCTGCATCGACTGCCACAAGGGCATCGCGCACCATCTGCCAAAGGAATACCGGGATCCGGACGAGGAGTGAGCCTGTCGGCTCAGCGATCGGTCACGACACGGCGGCGTGGCCGGAACGAGTTCACTTTCGAAATCAAGCCGCCGCTTTTGCCGCCACGCGTCCGCGCAGCGAGTTGCTCATTGCCTGCGTGATCTGCACGTCGACAAATTGACCGATCAAAGCGGGGCCGATCAGGCGCGCGTCGCCGGGAAAATTGACGTAGCGCATGTTCTCGGTGCGCCCGGTCATTTCATTCGGATTCTTCCTCGACGGGCCTTCCACCAGCACGTTCTGCACCGTGCCGACCATGGCTTCGGAAATCTTCTTCGCGTTCGCGTTGATCGCGGCCTGCAGCCGCGCCAGACGTTCGTGTTTGACCGACTCGGGCGTGGCATCCGCAAGGTTCGCGGCGGGCGTGCCGGGGCGGCGCGAGAAAATGAAGGAAAAGCTCTGGTCGAAGCCGATGTCCTCGACCAGCTTCATGGTCTGCTCGAAATCGGCATCCGTCTCGCCCGGAAAGCCGACGATGATGTCGGTCGACACCGAGATGTCGGGGCGAACCTTGCGCAGCTTGCGGATCTTCTGCTTGAACTCGAGTGCCGTGTAGCCGCGCTTCATCGCGGAAAGGATCCGGTCCGAGCCCGCCTGCACCGGCAGGTGTAGGTAGTTGGCCAGTTGAGGCACGTTCGCGTAGGCCTCGATCAGCGAGTCGGAAAATTCCAGCGGATGTGACGTGGTGAAGCGGATGCGGCCAATGCCGGGCAGTTTCGCGATGGCGTGGATCAGGACAGCGAGGTCGGCGACGCCGCCATCGTGCATGGGTCCGCGATACGCATTGACGTTCTGGCCGAGTAGGTTCACCTCGCGCACGCCCTGTTCGGCGAGCGCGGCGACCTCGGCGATCACGTCGTCGAACGGACGGCTGATTTCCTCGCCGCGCGTGTACGGCACCACGCAATACGAGCAGTATTTCGAGCAGCCTTCCATGATCGACACGAACGCGGTCGGGCCTTCCGCGCGCGGTTCGGGCAGGCGGTCGAATTTCTCGATCTCGGGGAAGGAGATGTCTACTTGTGCGCGTTGTGTACTTTTGCGCGCATCGATCATCGCCGGCAATCGATGCAGGGTCTGCGGGCCGAAGACGAGGTCGACATAAGGCGCGCGCTTGACGATGGCTTCGCCCTCCTGGCTGGCGACGCAACCGCCGACGCCGATGACGAGCTGCGGGTTGTTGCGCTTGAGGTCCTTCCAGCGTCCAAGCTGGCTGAACACCTTTTCCTGAGCCTTCTCGCGGATCGAGCAGGTGTTGATCAGGATGACGTCGGCCTCGGCCTCGTTGTCGGTGAGGACGAGGTCGTGCGAGACGGCGAGCACATCGGCCATCTTGGCCGAGTCGTACTCGTTCATCTGGCAGCCGTGGGTCTTGATGTAGAGCTTGCCGGGCATGGCGAGAACCGGATCTGGAAACAACGCATTTTAAGCCGCAGCCGGGGCCGGCGCCACGAAAATCCGGTTCTGGCACTTGGCAAAGGCCTTGTTCTGCCGGACACTTGCGCGGATTGCCCGGCCCGCCGCCATGAATTCAGCGTTTTCCACAATGCGGATTTTGCGTCCTTTTGCCATTTGCGCGCTGCTCATCGGCGGTGCGCTCGCGTGCGCGCCCGCACAGGCCGGGAGCGTGTACAAGTGCCAGGGGCCGAACGGGCAGATCGCCTTCACCAACCGGCCGGCCACTTTCACCCGTTGCCACGAAGTGGCAAGCTACGTCGACAAAAAACCTGTGCCGGCGGCCGAAGGCGGCAAGCCGCATTCCGAATACCGGTCCGAACCGGCGCGGTCCTCGGCCGCTGCGGATCCGGTCACGGTAGCGCCGAAGATACAAGCGGCGAGTGACGGTGCGATCCAGGTTCATCGCGGTGCGGTCTACAAGGTGGTCAAGGCCAACGGCGTCACCGAATACACGAACATCCGCCCGGCGACCGGCGCCACGTATCGCGTGCTGTTCACCTACATGGCGACCTGTTATGCCTGCAACGTGCATTCGAAAATCAACTTCGGATCGATCCCGCTGAACCTGGATGCCTACAGCGACGAGATCGCCGCGGCGGCCAGGGAATACCACCTCGATCCATCGCTGTTGCGCGCGGTGATCCATGCCGAGTCCGCGTTCAAGCGCTATGCGGTGTCGGACCAGGGCGCGCAGGGTTTGATGCAGCTGATGCCGGGCACGGCGGCGGATCTGGGCGTCGCCGATCCGTTCGACGCGGGCCAGAATATTCGCGGCGGCGCCGATTACCTGGCGCAGTTGCTCAAGCAGTTCAACGGCGACGAGCAGCTGGCGACCGCGGCCTACAACGCCGGGCCGCAGAACGTGCAGAAGTACAAGGGCGTGCCGCCGTTCGACGAAACCCAGGTTTACGTGCAGCGTGTGGCCACCCTGCACAAACGCTATCGCGCGGCCGAAGCGTCGCCGGTCGCCGCTGCCGTACCCGCGGCCGCGCCGCGCTCGTAAGCATCCGCGCTCACCACCCGGTTGCGTCCCAACGTCTTGGCCCGGTACAGGGCCGCGTCCGCGCGCTCGATCAGGGCGGCGACGTCACGGTCGTGCGGCAGCATTTCGGCGACGCCGATGCTGATGCTCACGCGCAGGCTGCTGGACAGTTCGGCGAGTTCCAGCGCCTCCACGCGACGGCGCAGGCGTTCGGCGACGTCGACGGCATGGTCGGCCAGGGTGCCGGGCAGCACGGCGAGGAACTCCTCGCCGCCGATGCGGCCGAGCAGGTCGCCGTCGCGTAGAGCGTCGGCGCAGGCGTGCGCGACCTCGCGCAGGACGCGGTCGCCGGCCGGATGGCCGTACGCATCATTGATGCGCTTGAATTCGTCCAGATCGATGGCGAGCACGGTCAGCGGTTCGTTTTGCGCGCGCGCGCGGCGCAGCGCAGTATTGGCAAACTGCTGCACGCCGCGCACATTGGCCACGCCGGTCAGCGCATCCAGCGAGGCCATGCGCTTCCAGTTGCGCAACCGCGCCAATTGCCGGATCGCCAGCAGCGACAACAAGCCCAGCACGATTGCGAGCAGCCCCATGGCTACCTGTTGCCAGTGGCGCACGCGTTTCAGCGCCTCGACTTGGCGATCCTTGGCGACCTGTTCGCCCTTCAGGCGCAGGTTCTCCATCTTGGCCCGGTCCGTATCGAACTGCTCGCGCAGCATCTGCGCTTGCTGGTTGCTGCGCTCCTTGGCCACGGCGTCGTGTGCGGCCAGGAAATTCTTGTAGGCGGCCAACGCCGCCGCCGGCTGATTGGCGGCTTCCAGGGACTTGGCCTGGGCGCGGTAGAGGATTTCCTGATAGCGTCGGTTGCCGCTGGCGCGGAAGGCGGTTTCGGCGAAGGCGAATTCCGCCAGCGCCTTGCGTGGTTCTTGCAGTCCGGCCAGCGCGCGGCCACGTTCGTAGGCGAGCATGCCGGCATCGGCGCGGTCGCCGGCCGCTGCGAATCCGTCCGCGGCAATTTGCAGTGCTTGCTCCGCTTCGGTGTAGCGGTGCAGGTCGGTCAGCACCGAGGCGATGGCGAGGTTGGCCGAGGCGATGCTGCTTCGATTGCCGGTGCCGGAGACGAGTTCGAGCGCATGCTTCTGGGTGGCCAAGGCCGTTTCGTATTGTCCGGTCTCCTGATCGGCATAACCCAGCTGCAGGGTCGATATGTACAGCGATTCGGTGTCGCCGACGCGCTTTTCGTGCGCGATCGCCTGATTCAGGTATTCGCGCGCCTTGTCCGGATAGCCCAGGCGCCGATAGGTAATGCCGATGTCCTGCAGGGTCTGGCTGGCGGCCTCATCCAGTTCCTGGGCGGTGAAAATGCGCTGTGCCTCGAGCAGGTCCGCCAGCGCCTTTCCGTAGATGCCCAGCAGCGAATACATGCCGCCGCGCGCCTGCAGTCCGGCTGCCAGCATCGCGTCGTCGCCGCTCGACCGGGACAGGTCGATGCCGCGCTCGAAATCGGCCAGCGCATCGCGAGGGGTCTTGAGGCTTTCCTGATAGCCACCGCGACAGTAATAGAAACGAATCGCCGCGGCTTCGTCGTGCGCAGCCAGTGCCGCGGCCAGGTGCGTATCGGCGAATTCGTAGCCTTTCTGGTTGGCGTTGATGTAATCCAGCCCGCAGCGCTGGGTGTCGAGCAGGCGCGCACGGTGCACATCTCCCGGCGGAAGCAGCTGTTCGAGTTGCTTGACTACCTCGCGCTGTTCGGCGGCGCTCAACGCGGTCAGGTCGCCGATATCCAGGCGTTTGAACAGGGCATCGAAAGCGGCAGCCGACGGCATTGGCGCGACCGCCGCCGCGGGCGCCGCAGCTGCCGACGCTGCCGCAACGGTCGGGCCGGCGAACAGCGCGGTCGCGAAAAGCAGCAGTTGCGGCACGCAATTGGATCGCTGCGCTGGCATGATTTCGAAGTGTGCCCCCCGAGCGCTGAAGCCTAGTCTAACCGCTTGTACGACGTTGCGGCCGTTCCTGCAATACGGCGGTCAGGGAAAACGGCGTACCGTTGCGCTCGCCGGTCAGTTGCACCTGCGTGCCCGGCGCCAGGCTGGCTTCGTGATTGCGCAATTCCAACTGGCTGGCGATGGGTTTGCCGTCGAGCGTGAACAGCACGTCGCCGGGTTTCAAGCCGGCCAACGCGGCGGGCCCCTTGTCGTAGATTCCGACGACGGCGACGCCATGATCGGCGCCGGCATTCTGCAAGGCGCCCACATCGGCGTATTCGGCGCCGAGCCAGCCGCGGATCACGCGGCCGTGCGTGACGATCTGATCGAGCACCGCCTTGGCCGTGCTCACCGGAATGGCGAATCCGATGCCGACGTTGCCGCCGGTCGGCGAGAAGATGTCCGAGTTGATGCCGACCAGTTCGCCGTAGGCATTGACCAGGGCGCCGCCGGAATTACCCTGGTTGATCGCCGCATCGGTCTGGATGAAATCCTCGTAGGTAGACAGGTTCAACTGGCGGCCGAGCGCGCTGACAATGCCCATCGTAACCGTGCGCCCGAGGCCGAACGGATTGCCGATCGCCAGCACCACGTCGCCGACGTTGAGCGGCGTCTTGTCCGCAATCGCGATGCTCGGCGGATTCGGCGTGTCGATCTTGAGCACGGCCAGGTCGGTGTCCGCGTCGGTGCCGATCACGCGCGCGCTGGTAGTGCTGCCGTCGTAGAGCACGACCTGGATCTGTTCGGCGCTCTGGATGACGTGGTTGTTCGTCAACACGTAACCGTCGCTGCCGACGATCACTCCCGAGCCCAGGCTTTGCTCGCGACGCGTGATGGGCGGGCCGATGATGATGCCGGGAAACATGCGCTGCAGCACCGGATTGGCCGGGCGCAGCACCTGCGGGCCGGTGCTCACCACCTTGTTCGCGTAGATGCTCACCACTGCCGGCGCGGCGCGCGCGACCGCTGCGGCGTAAGACACGGTGATGGCGTTGCGGTCCGGCCCTGTTTCGCCGGCGCTGTGTTCCGGCGCGCTGCGCGCGACGGATGGCGCTGGCGTGGCGACAGCTGCCGTGGTGGCGGGTGCGGCAAAACGCGCTCGCACGCGCTCGACCAGGTGCGGCGACACCACGCTGACGAGGAACGCGGCGGCCAATCCCAGCGTTATGAACTGGCCGAGGAACAGCGCGAATCGGTAGGCGGTCTTCATGCGTGAACCGGATAGGGAAGGGTAGTTGACCGGCAATCTCGGCACTGGCGGTGCATAGGCTACATTGTTTGCTGCCGAAGCGTTCGCTAAACTAGCGCGGTTTTGCGGGTCGCAATCAGCGCCCCGCTGCGTTGTGAACCTCGAGCTGGAATCATCGGAGTGCCGGATGGCGAATGAAGTCGTGGATCCCGGACGCCGCCGCTTTCTCACCGCGACGACCTCGGTCGTCGGCGCCGTGGGAGTTGCGTGCGCGGCAGTACCGTTCATCAAGAGCTGGGAACCCAGCGCGCGAGCCAAGAGCGCCGGCGCGCCGGTCATGGCCGACATCGGCAAGATCGAGCTCGGCCAGATGGTCAAGTTCAAGTGGCGCGGCATGCCGGTGTTCATCGTCAATCGCACGCCGCAGCAGCTGGCCACGCTGCCCGGCCTGGACGATCGCCTGAAGGACCCCAAGAGCGACAACGCCGACCAGCAGCCCGAATACGCGAAAAACGAGACCCGCTCGATCAAGCCCGAATGGCTGGTCGTGGTCGGCATCTGCACGCACCTGGGCTGTTCGCCGGAATATTTCGGCGAGGTCAAGGCCGAGCCGTTCGATCCGGCCTGGAAAGGCGGTTTCTTCTGCCCCTGCCACAAATCGCGCTACGACCTGGCCGGGCGTGTGTTCGATGGCGTGCCGGCACCGGCCAACCTGCAGGTACCGCCGTACCATTTCGTGACCGACACGCAAGTCCAGATCGGCGTGAGCCCCGGGGAGAAGGCGTGATGGCGACCGCACCCGTGCGCATTCAACCCAAGAACCGCGTCCTCGCCTGGATCGAGGAGCGCCTGCCGATCCTGTCGTTCCTGTCCTCGCACACCAGCGAGTATTACGCGCCGAAGAATTTCAATTTCTGGTACTACTTCGGCTCGCTCGCCCTGCTGGTGCTGGTCAACCAGATCGTCACCGGCATCTTCCTGACCATGTTCTACAAGCCCGGCGCGGACACTGCGTTCGCCTCGGTCGAGTACATCATGCGCGACGTCGACTGGGGCTGGCTAATCCGCTACATGCACGAAGTCGGCGCCTCGATGTTCTTCATCGTCGTCTACCTGCACATGTTCCGCGGCCTGATGTACGGCTCGTACAAGAAGCCGCGCGAGCTGGTGTGGATCCTCGGCATGCTCATCTTCCTCGCCCTGATGGCCGAAGCGTTCATGGGCTACGTGCTGCCGTGGGGCAACATGAGCTTCTGGGGCGCCAAGGTGATCATTTCGCTGTTCGGCGCCGTGCCATGGGTGGGCGACACGCTCGTGCAGTGGATCATGGGCGACTACAATCCGGCCGACGCCACGCTCAACCGCTTCTTCTCGCTGCACGTGATCGCGCTGCCGCTCGTGCTGCTGCTACTCGTGGTGCTGCACCTGGCTGCGCTGCACGAAGTGGGCTCGAACAATCCGGATGGCGTCGAGATCAAGAAGGGCCCGAAGGGCAGCCGCTTCGGCGCCGACAAGCCGGCCGACGGCATCCCGTTCCATCCGTACTACACGGTCAAGGACCTGTTCGGCGTCGGCTTCTTCCTCGTCATCTGCGCTTTCATCATCTTCTTCGAGCCGACCGTGGGCGGCTGGTTTCTCGAGCACGACAACTTCATCCCGGCGAACGCACTGGTGACCCCGGCCGAGATCAAGCCGGTGTGGTACTTCACGCCGTTCTACGCGATGCTGCGCATGATTCCGGCCAAGCTGCCGGGCGTGATCATCATGTTCGTCGGTATTGCCGCCCTGTTCCTGGTGCCGTGGCTGGATCGCGGCCGGGTCAAGTCGGTGCGCTACCGCGGCCTGGGCTACAAGATCGGCCTTGGCCTGTTTGCCGTGTCGTTCCTGATGCTCGGTGCGGTGGGTGCGGGATTGACTTCCGAATACATCCCCGCCTGGTTCGGCCCGACCGCGGACGTGACCACCCTCGAGAACGCGTTCGGCCGCTTCTGGCTGATCGTGTACCTGGCGTCTTTCGTGGCCTTGTGGGCCTACACCTATTTCGGCTGGGAGAAGACCAAGCCGGTGCCGGAGCGGGTAACGACCCATGACTAAGTCCTTCAGCCTCCCATCCGTTATCGTGCGCGCGACCTTCGTTGTGGCCGGCGTGTTACTGGCCGCTGGCACCACGCTTGCGCAGGAAGGCGCGGGTCTGGAAGAGTCGGGCGCACGCGTCACGAACATCGCCTCGCTGCAAAGCGGCGCACGCACATTCTTCAATTATTGTTCCGGCTGCCATTCGCTCAAGTACATGCGCTATTCGCGCATCGCGCAGGATTTGCAACTGACCGACGACGA
>DATIVQ010000060.1:0-1926 GCA_035465735.1 Rudaea sp. | reverse complement strand
GAGGCGTTCGGCCATGTCCTGGTAGTACTGCGGATGGCCCTTGGCCACGTCCGAGCGTGTGAGCACCACTTCCGCGCCCATCGCCTTGAGATTGAAGATCTTCTCGCGGCTCATCTTGTCCGGCACGACGAGGATGAGGCGATAGCCTTTCTGCTGCGCGACCAGGGCGAGGCCGATGCCGGTGTTACCGGCGGTGCCTTCGACGAGCGTATCGCCGGGCTTGATCTTGCCGGCGCGCTCGGCGGATTCGATCATGGAAAGTCCGATGCGATCCTTGATCGAACCGCCGGGATTGGCGCTTTCCAGCTTGAGGAAGAGTTCGCAGACACCTGCATCGAGGCGCTGCGCCTTGACGATCGGCGTGGCGCCGATCAGTTCGAGCACGCTGTTGTGGATGGTCATGGGTTTCCGGCACTCGGGCCGGAAGACCCGATCAGGCAGTCACAGGAAGTTCGCGCCGGTGGCGCGGATCGGGGAATGATAACGCATGCGGCGTAGCCGGCGACGCTTGGCGTGACAGATACCGTTCGCCCTGAGCGTAGGTGCGAAGCACCGAAGTCGAAGGGCCCAGCGGCGTTCCGACTTCGCTCGCCGTGCTCGCTACGCTCAACGCGAACGGTTTTTCGATCGGTTCAATGCGCGGAAGCGCGGTGTCGCTCCCACATGTGGATCAACTTGTCCTTGGCCCAGAGTTTTTCTTTCTTCATGTTGTGCAACGTGGTGTCATCCATCGGCAGCACGCCCAATTCGGCGTCGCGCACCTTGCCGTCAAGCTCCTTGTGGCGTTGATACAAGCTGCGGAATTCCGAATCGGACTTGATCAGATTTTCGACGTCTTTCTGCTGGTTCTCGAACATCAGCCGACCTCCTGTATTTTTCTGGAAAACGCGCGCACCACATGCGCCCGAGGGGCAGATGCGGTTTGCGGGAAACGAGGAAATGCCGGGGACTGCACGCTCACCGTCGCACGGCTCACCTTTCGTGGTGAGCCGTGCAGGAATATTGGCTCGGTGGCTGCAATCATGATTGGCGACTGCCGCTCGCGTGCGCAATTGAACGCTGCGGCAATTCGACCCTACTCCTTTGCGCATGCCGAATCAATCGGATTTTTCGGGCACCGCAAGTCATTCAATCGACACGAAAAATTGCCTGCTGAACCTTACTTGTCCTGGAGGATCACGTCCACGCGCCGATTGCGCGCGCGGCCCTCTTCGGTACCGTTGTCGGCAACGGGTTGACTCTCGCCCAGCCCCACTGCCGTGATGCGGCGGGCAGCCACGCCCGCGGCGATCAGCGCGTCGCGTACCGCGTCGGCGCGGCGTTGCGACAGCACCTGGTTGGCGCGGGTATTGCCGCTGCTGTCGGTATGACCTTCAATGCGGATCGGCTTGGATGGATCGCGGTTCACGAACGCCACGAGCTTGCCCAGGCTCGACTTCGCCGCCGGCCGCAATTGCGCCTGGCCCGGCGCAAACGCGATGTCGTCGAGCGTCATCTGCATGCCTTCGGCGCCGCGCGTGGCGGTGAGATGGTTCAGGCGCCGACGCAAATCCGAGTTTGCGGCCTCGGCGAGCTGCGCTTCCTTGCGCGCCAATTCCGTCGCCTTGGCCTGGGCGGCAATCAGCTTCTGCGCCTGGTCGGCCTGGGCCTGCGCGGCCTGGGCTTCCTGCGCGCTTTGCTCGCCCTCGGCGCGCAGGCGCTCGACTTCCTCGGCGCGAATCATGTTCTGCAAGCGTTGTTTCTCAGCCTCGGCCCGGGCCTGTTCGGCATCACGCTGCACGGCCTGCAAGAGGATGCGATCGTGTTCGCGATTGAGCTCATCCAGCTGGTTCTGCTGGCTCGCCGCCTGTGCCGCGGCATAGGCGATGTCGACGCGCCGCTCGGCCATGTAGACGCGGAATGCGCGTCCGTCCTTGCCACCGGAGC
>DATIVQ010000059.1:0-5231 GCA_035465735.1 Rudaea sp. | reverse complement strand
CGCGGCACCGCCACGCTCATGCTGATGGGTTCGGTGTGCACGCGCGCGTGCAAGTTCTGCTCGGTGTCCACCGGCAATCCGCAGGGCTGGCTGGATGCCATGGAACCGGCCAACGTTGCCGATGCGGTGGCACTGATGGGCCTGAAGTACGTTGTGCTGACCTCGGTCGATCGCGACGATCTGCCCGATGGCGGGGCCGGCCACTATGCCGCCTGCATCCGCGCGATCCATGCACGCACGCCGGACACGGCCGTGGAAGCGCTCACGCCCGACTTCGCCGGCCGTCACGAATGCGTGGCAGCGGTGCTCGATGCGGGGCTCGCGACCTTCGCGCAGAACATCGAAACCGTCGAGCGCCTGACCCATCCGGTACGCGACGCGCGCGCCGGCTATCGGCAAACACTCGATGTCCTCAAGTTCGCCAAGGGATACGCGCCCGGGACCATCACCAAGACCAGCATGATGCTGGGCCTGGGCGAAACGGACGACGAGATCGAGCGCACGCTGGCCGACATCCGCGCGGCGGACGTGGACGTGGTGACCATGGGCCAATACATGCGACCGACGCAGAATCATCTGCCGGTCGCGCGCTTCGTCACTCCTGAGCAGTTCCAGCAGTACCGGGAAACCGCCCTTGCCATGGGCTTTCTCGAAGTCGTGTCCGGACCCCTGGTGCGTTCCAGTTATCGCGCCGAGCGCGTGCTCGAACACAACAACGTCGGCCTCGATGCGGCTGTCATCGAAGGCATCCGCGAGTCGGCTTCGCTGCGTTGTTGACGGCTGAAGGATCGGGTCGATGCGGTATTTGCACACCATGATCCGCGTTCGCGACCTCGACGCCTCGCTGCGTTTCTTTTGCGATGGCCTCGGCCTCGTCGAAACGCGGCGCAAGGAGAATCCGCAAGGCCGCTTCACGCTCGTCTTCCTCGCCGCGAAGGAAACGCCCGAAGCCGAGATCGAACTCACGTACAACTGGCCCGCCGCGGACGGCGCGGTCGAGGATTACGGCAGCGCGCGTAATTTCGGCCATCTCGCGTTTCGCGTCGACGACATCTACGTGACCTGCGCGCACCTGCAGGCGATGGGTGTGACGATCAACCGGCCACCGCGCGACGGCCACATGGCCTTCGTGCGCTCGCCGGATCTGATCAGCATCGAATTGCTGCAAGACGGGCACCTGCCGCCGCAGGAGCCGTGGGCGTCGATGCCGAACACCGGCACCTGGTGAGTCAGCCCAGCGCCTGCGCCAGATCCGCGACCAGGTCCTCGGGATGTTCGAGGCCCACTGAAATTCGCAGCAGGTTCTGCGGCGAAACCGGATGTTCGCCTTCGACCGAGGCGCGGTGCTCCATGAGCGATTCGCAGCCGCCGAGCGAAGTCGCGTTGGTGAACAGCATCACCTTGGCGGCGACAGCGAGGGCCGCCTCGCGACCGCCACGGACTTCGACACTGAGCATGCCGCCGAAGTCGCGCATTTGTTGGCTCGCAATGGCGTGTTGCGGATGCGTAGGGAGGCCCGGCCAGTTCACGCGCTCCACGCGCGGATGTGATGCGAGGAATTCGGCGACGGCGCGCGCATTGCGGCAATGCCAGACCATGCGTGCGGGCAGCGAGCGGCAGCCGCGCAGGATCAGCCACGCGCCGAACGGCGACAGGATCGCGCCGGTGACGTGGCGGTAGTGCGCTGCGCGTTCATGCAGCGCCTCGCGCCGCGCGAACACCAGCGCACCGCCAAGCACGTCGCTGTGGCCGCCGAAATACTTCGTGGTCGAATGCATGACTGCATCGGCGCCGAGCGCGAGCGGCTGCTGCAGCATCGGCGTGGCAAAGGTGTTGTCGCAAACGAGCAATGCATCGTGCGCGCGAGCGATTTGCGCGAGCGCAGCGATGTCGGCGACCTTCATGCGTGGATTCGACGGCGTCTCCGCCCAGATCAGCGCGATGCCGCCGGCGCTGGCCGTGCGCACGGCCGCCAGGTCGCACATGTCCACGGCGACAGACACAATGTCGCGGCGGGCGAGGAAGTCCTGCGCGAGCAGGCGCAGGCCGGTGTAGCAATCATCCGGGATCAGGACGCGCGATCCGTTCGGCAGAGTTTCGAGCAACCCCGTCATCGCCGCCATTCCGGAAGCGAACGCCAACGCCGCGGCGCCGCCTTCGAGCGCGGCGAGCGCGGTCTCCAGGCGGTCCTGGGTCGGATTGCCCTCGCGCTGGTATTCGTAGCCGGCGATGCGTTCGGCGGCGGGGCCATGCGCGAATGTGGTCGACAGGTGGATCGGCGGCGCGACTGCGCCGGTGGCGGCGTCGGGTTCGGCACCGGCATGGACGGCAAGCGTTTCAGGACGCATGGGCAATCTCGGGGAAGGATTCGCGCGCGGCCTGGATCGTGTCCGCGATATCCTGCTCGCTGTGCGCGGCCGACAGGAATCCGGCTTCGAACGCGGATGGCGCCAGGTATACGCCGCGCGCGAGCATGGCGTGGAAAAAACGGTTGAACGCGGGGACGTCGCAGGCCGTGGCCTGTGCATACGTTTCCACTTTCTCCGGCGTGAAGAACAGGCCGAACATGGCGCCGACGCGGTTCGTGCTGAACGGTACGCCGGCTTCGGTCGCGACGGCGGTCAGGCCGTCGACGAGCAACGCGGACCTGCGTTCGAGGTCATCGTAGAAGCCCCGTGCCTGGATCAGTTCCAGCATGGCCAGGCCCGCTGCCATCGCCACCGGATTGCCGCTGAGCGTGCCGGCCTGGTAGATCGGACCGCTCGGCGCGACCTTCTCCATGATTTCGCGGCGTCCGCCGTAGGCGCCGACCGGCATGCCGCCGCCGATGATCTTGCCGAAGGTGCTCAGGTCCGGCGTGATGCCGTAGCGCGCCTGCGCGCCGCCGAGCGCGACGCGGAAACCCGTCATCACCTCGTCGAAGATCAGCACGACGCCGTGGCGCGTGCACAGCTCGCGCAAGCCGGACAGGAATCCGTCGCGCGGCGGAATGCAGTTCATGTTGCCGGCGATCGGCTCGACGATCAGCCCGGCGATTTCATTGCCCGCTTGGGCGAAGAGTTCCTGCGCGGCATCGAGGTCGTTGTACGGCAACGTCAGGGTGAGATCGGCCAGCACCTTGGGCACGCCGGGCGAAGTCGGCACGCCGAAGGTGAGCGCGCCGGAACCGGCTTTGACCAGGAACGCATCGCCGTGGCCGTGATAGCAGCCTTCGAATTTCACGATCTTGTCGCGGCCGGTGTAGCCGCGCGCGACGCGGATCGCCGACATCGTCGCTTCGGTGCCGGAGTTGACCATGCGCAGCATCTGCATCGACGGCACCAGGCGCGCGATTGTTTCGGCCATCGTCACTTCGGCGGGGCACGGCGTGCCGAAGGACAAGCCGGCACGCACCGCGTGTTCGACGGCGGCGCGCACCTTGGGATGGCTGTGGCCGACGATCATCGGCCCCCACGAGCCGACGTAGTCGATGTAGCGCCTGCCCTCGACGTCCCACAGGTAGGCGCCATCGGCGCGCTCGGTGAAGAACGGTTCGCCGCCGACGGACTTAAATGCGCGTACCGGCGAATTGACGCCGCCGGGCATGTGTGCGCGCGCGCGCTGGAAGAGTTCGTGATTCGTAGGCATGTGGGTATCTACTTCTGGAAAAGACTCGCGTAGCGGCATGCCGCGTCCGCGACATCGGACGGACCGAATACGCCTGATATGGCGGCGACGAAATCGGCGCCCGCCGCGATCAATGACGCTGCATTGTCCGGTGTAATTCCGCCTATCGCCACCAACGGCTTGCCCAAGGCTTGGGCATCGCGCAGCAGGTTGGCCTGGGCGCTGCGGTTGTGCGGCTTCGTGGTAGAGGGATAAAACGCGCCGAAGGCGAGATAATCCGCGCCGGCTGCGGCGAGGTTGCGCGCGCGTTCGAGCGAGTCGTAGCAGGAAACGCCGATGATGGCAGCGTTGCCAAGCCGCTTTCGCGCACTGGCGATACTCGCATCGTCCTCGCCGAGGTGAACGCCGGCGGCGCCGACCTCGGCGGCAAGATCGACATCGTCATTGATGATGAGCGGCACGTGATGACGCGCGCACAAGGCCGCCAGTTTCACGGCTTCGTCATGGCGGCGCTCGCGGTCGGCAATCTTGTCGCGGTATTGAATCAGCTTCGCGCCGCCACGCATCGCGGCTTCACAAACATCGAAAAGATCGGCGCGTGGGCCATCGGTGATGGCGTAAAGTCCGCGTGCGGGAAATGCGGGCATGTGCATGAGTGCAAGTGTAGCGGGTAGAATATGCGGCCGAAATTCCAACGCGCCCGATAGTTTCGATGAACGCCGTATTTCAATCCGACAACGTGCCTTTCCGTTCGTTCATGTGCGTGGTTTGCGGCTTCATCTACAACGAAGCCGACGGCTGGCCGGCGGACGGCATCACGCCGGGCACGCGCTGGGAAGATATTCCCGAGACGTGGACCTGCCCCGACTGCGGCGTGACCAAGTCGGATTTCGAAATGGTCGAAATCAGTTGAGCCGCGGCGTAGCCGCGCCCAACTCGGCCAGCTTCAGCGCGATTTCCTCGGCATCGTCGGCCTGCGGCATCAGGGCGAGATAACGCTGCCAATCTTCGCGCGCCCCGCGCACGTGGCCCAGATGCAGGTAGCACGCGCCGCGATCGCGGTATTCGCAGACCGACAAGCTGTCGAGGATGAGCAAGCGGTCGCAACAGCGCGCGGCCCTGTCCCACTGCTCGCGTTCGGCGTAGACGCCCTTCAGGTTGCGCAGCATGCGCGTAAAGATTGCGCGATGGCTGGCCGGCTCCAGCATCCGCGCAAGGCGGTCGTCGTCGAGTTCTTGCGCATCGGTATGCGCACGTGCGCGGCGGCGCAGTTCGGCCACGTCGAGCGAGCGTCCCTTCTGGTAGGGATCGAGAACGACGATGCCTTCCTCCATCGGCAGGCGCACGAGGAAATGTCCGGGAAACGAGATCCCCTCCAGCGGCACGCCAAGGCGCCGCGCCAGTTCGATCTGCACCACCGCGAGCGAGATCGGATTGCCCATGCGCCGATCGAGCACGTCGTTCAGATAGCTGTTGCGCGGATCGTAGTAGTCGCGATCGTCCCCGCAGAAACCGAGTTCGTCGTACAGGAAACGGTTGATTGCTTGCAGTCGCGCCGCCCCCTCGCCGCTCTTGCACGACAACTTGCGCAGGCGCTGCGCGTAGCCGTGCAAGTGCGATTCGTA
>DATIVQ010000058.1:0-1748 GCA_035465735.1 Rudaea sp. | reverse complement strand
CCGTGGTACGCGATCGCCCGCGGCAAACACGGGCCGCAATGGGGCGATCCCTACGCAAGCATCGGCAATGGACCGATCGAACTGCCGCTCAGCGTTCCGCTTTACGACGACCGGCAGCGCTTCGTCGGCGTGGTGACGGCGGCGTTCATGCCCGACCTGATGATCAAGTCGCTGTTCGCCATGCGCGGCGCGAACGCGATCCGTGCCATGTACCTGCTCGATGCGAACGGACACATCCTCGCCGCGACCGGCGCGGCGATTCCGCTTGAACGGCCGGCGCAGGACGAATCGCTGCACCAGCTTTTCCCGTCGCCCGAACTGCTGCAGCGGATCAAGTCGGGACAAACCGGCGTGCTGGAAACGCGGCTGCGCGGCGAACCGGTGGTGATCGCCTTCGACGATGTCGCGCCTTTCGGCTGGAGTCTGGCCGCGGTAGCCGATCCGCGCAAATTGTTCAAGTCCTCCGTTACCCGCGATTGAGGCCCCGCCTGGCGCATCCTGCTAAACTAGGCGGCTGCCATTGCGGAGATTCCCATGATTTTCGACACCATCGCCACCAGCGGTCACGAGCAGGTCGTGTTCTGCCAGAGCAAGGACGCTGGCCTCAAGGCCATCATTGCCGTCCACAACACCGTGCTTGGCCCCGCGCTGGGCGGCCTGCGCATGTGGCCGTACAAGAGCGAGCAGGAAGCGCTGAACGACGTGCTGCGCCTGTCGCGCGGCATGACCTACAAGAACGCGGTGGCCGGCCTGAACATCGGCGGCGGCAAGGCGGTGATCATCGGTGATCCGGCCAAGGACAAGTCCGAGGCGCTGTTCCGTGCGTTCGGTCGTTTCGTCAATTCGCTCAACGGCCGCTACATCACCGCAGAGGACGTCGGCATCGACGTCAACGATATGGAATGGGTGTTCCGCGAAACGGAATTCGTCACCGGCGTGCATCAGGTGCATGGCGGCTCCGGCGATCCTTCGCCGTTCACCGCGTACGGCACGTTGCAAGGCCTGATGGCCGCGCTGCAAGCCAAATTCGGCGACGAGGACGTGGGCAAACGCGCCTACGCCGTGCAGGGCGCCGGCCACGTCGGCATGGAATTCATCAAGCTGCTGCGCGAACAGGGCGCGAAAGTGTTCGTCACCGACATCAATCCGGAACTGGTCAAGCGAGCGGTCGACGAATTCGGTTGCACCGCTGTGGGCCTGGATGAAATCTACGACGTCGACGCCGACGTCTACTCGCCGTGCGCGCTCGGCGGCACGGTCAACGAAAAGACCCTGCCGCGCATCAAGGCCAAGATCATTTGCGGCGCGGCCAACAACCAACTCGCCAACGACGCGATCGGCGACGAACTCGAGAAGCGCGGCGTCCTGTACGCGCCCGACTATGCGGTGAACGCCGGCGGCGTGATGAATGTTTCGCTCGAGATCGACGGCTATAACCGCGAGCGCGCCATGCGCATGATGCGGACGATCTATCACAACGTCGGCCGCATCTTCCAGATCGCCAAGCGCGACGGCATTCCGACCTACAAGGCCGCCGACCGCATGGCCGAAGAGCGCATCGCCGCGATCGGCAAGATCAAGTTGCCACACATGGGCAACAACGGACCGCGCTTCCTCGGCAGAATGCGTGGCCACTGACAGAGCAAGGCTTCCGAGCGACTGCGCCGCCCGGGTTACTTTTTGCGCACGCAAAAAGTAACCAAAGACGCGTCCAGAGCACGCCCCTCGGGAGGGTGCGCACGCCGGAT
>DATIVQ010000057.1:0-4013 GCA_035465735.1 Rudaea sp. | reverse complement strand
AGCGTGATCTTGGACAGACGCGGCACTTCCATCACGTTCTTGTAGCCGAAACGCTGCATCAGCTTCGGCACCACTTCGTCTTTGTAGAATTTTTCCAGGCGTACCATGATCGTTTCCTCAGGCGTCCACGACTTCGCCGCTGGCGCGATACACGCGCACCTTGCGGCCGTCGTCGAGAGTCTTGAATCCGACGCGCTCGCCCTTGCCCGAGGCCGGGTTGAACAGCATCACATTCGACAGGTTGATGGAAGCCTCGCGCTCTACGATGCCGCCCGGCTGATTGGCCTGCGGATTCGGCTTGGTGTGGCGCTTGACCAGGTTGATGTTCTGCACGAAGACGCGGTCTGCAGCGACGCGCAGGACTTCGCCCTTCTGGCCCTTGTATTTGCCGGTGGTCACGATGACTTGATCACCTTTGCGGATACGATTCATGGCGTTGGTTCCAAATAAAATTCGTTACAGCACTTCGGGCGCGAGCGAGACGATCTTCATGAAGCGCTCGCCGCGAAGCTCGCGCGTGACCGGCCCGAAGATGCGCGTGCCGATCGGCTCGAGCTTGTTGTTGAGCAACACGGCCGCGTTGCCGTCGAAGCGGATCAGCGAACCGTCCGCACGACGCACGCCCTTGCGCGTGCGCACGACCACCGCGTCGTAGACCTCGCCTTTCTTGACCTTGCCACGCGGAATCGCGTCGCGGATCGAGACCTTGATGACGTCGCCGATGCCGGCGTAACGGCGCTTGGAGCCGCCGAGCACCTTGATGCACATCAGTTCCTTGGCGCCGGAATTGTCGGCGGCGGCCAGCGTGGTTTGCATCTGAATCATGGAATTCTCCTCGCCTGCCGTCAGGGCGCCGCGTGCGCGACGACTTCGACGACGCGCCAGTTCTTGGTTTTGGATAGCGGCGCGCATTCGACGATGCGCACGGTATCGCCTTCCTTGCACTGCCCGTTCTCATCGTGCGCGTGCACCTTAGTGGAACGACGCACAATCTTGCCGTACAACGGATGCTGCACCTGGCGCTCGAGCAGCACGGTGACGGTCTTTTGCATCTTGTTGCTCACGACGCGGCCTTCGACCGTGCGTTGGATTTTCTTCTGTTCGGTCATGGTCATTTCCCGGCCGCCGGTTTCGCGGTCAGCAGTGTCTTGATCTGCGCGATCTCGCGGCGCACGCGCTTGAAGTGGTGCGTCTGCGCCTGGTTGCCCGCGCCTTTCTGCATGCGCAGGTTGAATTGTTCGCGGCGCAGCTCGAGCAACTGCTCGTTCAGGTCCTGCGCGGATTGCTTGCGAAGCTCTTTGAGTTCCATCACAGCACCGTACGGTTCACGAATGTGGTCTGCACCGACAGCTTGGCCGCGGCCAGGCGGAACGCCTCGCGCGCCTCGGCTTCGCTCACGCCCTCGATTTCATAGAGCATGCGGCCGGGCTGCACGACGGCGACCCAGAACTCGACGTTGCCCTTGCCGTTGCCCATGCGGACCTCGATCGGCTTCTTGCTGATCGGCTTGTCCGGATAGACGCGGATCCACAGCTTGCCGCCGCGCTTGACGAAGCGCGTCACGCAACGGCGCGCGGCTTCGATCTGGCGCGCGGTCAGGTGGCCGTGCGTTGTCGCCTTCAGTCCGTATTCGCCGAAGCTGACTTTGTTCGCGACGAAGCTCAGGCCGCGGTTGCGCTGTTTCTGGACCTTGCGGTATTTGGTGCGTTTGGGTTGCAACATGGCTTAATTCCTTGCTTCGCGGCCGCCGCGAGGTTCGCGATGTTCGCGCTGTTCACGATCGGCTCGTCCACGCGGCTCGCGGCGCTCGCGCGAGGGTGGCGCGCTGTCGCGGGTTTCTTCTTTGGTTTCCTGGGCAGCGGCGTGCAGGTCGAACACCTCGCCCTTGTACACCCACACCTTGACGCCGATGATGCCGTAAGTCGTCTTCGCCTGGGCGAAGCCGTAATCGATGTCGGCGCGTAGCGTGTGCAGCGGCACGCGGCCCTCGCGATACCACTCCGAGCGCGCGATCTCGGCACCGTTGAGGCGGCCGCCGACGTTGACCTTGATGCCGAGCGCACCGAGACGCATCGCATTGCCCACTGCGCGCTTCATCGCGCGGCGAAACATGATGCGGCGCTCGAGCTGCTGGGCGATGGACTCGGCCACCAGCTGCGCGTCGAGTTCGGGTTTGCGTACTTCAGATACGTTGATGTGCGCGGGCACGCCCATCATCTTCGTCACTTCCTTGCGCAGCTTCTCGATGTCCTCGCCTTTCTTGCCGATCACCACGCCCGGACGCGCCGTGTGGATGGTGATGCGTGCGGTCTTGGCGGGACGCTCGATCTGGATCTTCGACACGCCGGCTTGGGCGAGCTTGGCATGCAGCAGCTCGCGCACCTTCAGATCGGCGGCCAGATACTGCGCGTATTCGCGCTTCGTGGCGAACCACTTCGAGTTCCAGTCCTTGGAAATGCCGAGGCGGATGCCGGTTGGATGAACCTTGTGACCCATGTGATTAGCTCCCGACAACCACGGTGATGTGGCTGGTACGCTTGATGATTTGCGAGCCTCGACCCTTGGCGCGGGCGTGCATGCGCTTCAGGCGCGGACCCTCGTCCACCATGATCGTGGCGACTTTCAGCTCGTCCACGTCGGCACCGAGGTTGTTCTCGGCATTGGCGACCGCCGACAGCAGCACCTTCTTGACCAGTTGCGCGGCCTTCTTGTCGCTGAACCTGAGCAGGTCCGTGGCGCGTCCGACCGGCAATCCGCGCACCTGGTCGGCGACCAGGCGCGCCTTTTGCGGCGAAATGCGCACGCCGCGCAGGATCGCTTTGGCCTGCTGCGCGTTTTCTGTGGCTTTGGCTTGCATCATCGTCATACCTTATGAAATCGGCTCTTACTTCTTTTCCTCGGCGGCCTTCTTGTCGGCCGAGTGGCCCTTGAAGGTGCGCGTGGCGGCGAATTCGCCGAGCTTGTGCCCGACCATGTTCTCGTTGACCAGCACCGGAACGTGCGCCTTGCCGTTGTGCACGGCGATCGTCAGGCCCACCATTTCCGGCAGGATCATCGAACGGCGCGACCAGGTCTTGATCGGCTTCTTGCTGTTGCTGGACACCGCGGTCTCGACCTTCTTCAGAAGATGCAGATCGACGAACGGGCCTTTTTTCAGTGAACGTGCCATGGATAATTCCTGTCTTCGATATCACGTCGAGACGCGATATCAGCCTCTGCGGTCGCGCACGATGAACTGGGTGGTGCGCTTGTTCTTGCGCGTCTTGTAACCCTTGGACGGCTGGCCCCACGGCGACACCGGATGCGGGTTGCCCTGGCCAGCCTTCGCCTCGCCACCACCGTGCGGATGGTCGACCGGGTTCATCGCCGCGCCGCGGACGGTCGGGCGGATGCCGCGCCAGCGCTTGGCGCCAGCCTTGCCGAGCTTGCGCAGGTTGTGTTCGGAGTTGCCGACTTCGCCGATGGTGGCGCGACAGTCGGCTGGCACCTTGCGCATCTCGCCGGAGCGCAGGCGCAAGGTGGCGTAGCCGCCTTCGCGCGCGACCAGCTGCACCGAAGCGCCGGCACTGCGCGCGAGCTGCGCGCCCTTGCCGGGCTTCATCTCGATGCAGTGGATCGTGGAACCGATCGGGATGTTGCGCAGAGGCAGCGTGTTGCCCGCCTTGATCGGCGCGTCGCGGCCGGCCATCAACTGATCGCCGATCGCCACGCCCTTCGGCGCGATGATGTAGCGGCGCTCGCCGTCGACATAGCACAGCAGCGCGATGTGCGCGGTGCGGTTCGGATCGTATTCCAGGCGCTCGACGCGGCAGGCGATGCCTTCCTTGTCGCGCTTGAAATCGATGATGCGGTAGTTTTGCTTGGAACCGCCGCCCTTGTGCCGCGTGGTGATGCGGCCATAGTGGTTGCGGCCGCCGGTCTTGGCCTGGGCCTCGGTCAGCGGAGCATACGGATCGCCCTTGTAGAGCCCCGGCGTGGACACGCGCACCATGGCGCGGCGTCCGGCGGAGGTG
>DATIVQ010000056.1:0-7529 GCA_035465735.1 Rudaea sp. | reverse complement strand
CACGCAGCGGATGCACGGTTTGGCCACGTCGAACTCGACATTGCCGATGCGCACGCGTTTCCAGCCGTCTTCGGCGTGCGGCGCGGTGCCGGCGATCACCACGTTGGGCCGAAAGCGCAGCATCGACACCGGCTGGGCAAGCCTGGAATTGAGCAGGTCGAGTGCCGCCTGGGAAATCGCCAGCAATGGATAACCGTCGGCGAAACTGACGATGTCGCCGGGTCGCGAATGCTCCGGATCCACGGTGCGCAGGCATTCGGCGTCCATGTGCGTGAATCGTGCAGGGATGCCGAGAAACGCGCTGATCCACGCATCGGCCTGCGCGTTGCCGCCGAACGCCGCCACGCGGCTACCCCAGACTTCGACCATCCAGCGGGCACGATCCCGCACCGGCGCGAGGCGCAGTCCCGGCATGTCCGGTGCCTGCAACTGCACAGCGTCGCCCGCAGGTTCGGCACGAATCAGGGTGAGGCGCGGATGCTGTCGCCCGGTCAGGAATCTTCCGTTCGCATCCACCACCATCCAGCGTCGGTCGAATTCTAGGCCACGCGTTTCAACGCGCGCCGAATCGCGCGTCACCGGTGCGCAGGATTTAAGCGGATAGATGTGGATGGAGGCGAGCGTGGCAGTCATGCAAGCGCATGTTACGCTACGGCCAATTCAAGCGAGGGGCCCCTGTGACCGACCCGCATTCCGAGACCGTCGCGTCCCGCTGGCTGCGCGTGGAATCCGGAGAATGGCCGGCGGTGCTGCTCGGATTCGCCTACTTTTTCTTCCTGCTCGCGGCGTACTACGTCATCCGTCCGGTGCGCGACCAGCTCTCGGCAGCGGTCGGCTCGATCGAGTTGCCGATTTTCTACAGCGTCACGTTCGCCGTTACGCTCGCGCTGACGCCGCTGTTCGGTGCCCTGGTCGCGCGTTTCAAGCGCCGGCGTTTCGTCCCCGTCGTGTACGCTTTCTTCCTCGCCGGGATGCTCGCTTTCATCCCCTTGTTCCAGGAGCAGGCTGAGATCGGTGCGCGCTTTCTCGGCACGGTGTTCTTCGTCTGGGTGAGTGTGTTCAACCTGTTCGTGGTTGCCGTATTCTGGAGCTTCATGGCCGATCTGTTCGATCCCGGGCAATCGCGCCGCCTGTTTCCGCTGATCGCACTTGGCGGGCCGCTGGGTGCCATTGCCGGGCCGATCCTCACGCGCGAACTGGTTTTCCGCGTCGGCGTTTCCGGATTGTTGATCGTTTCGGCAGTGTTTCTCGCCACCACGCTCGCGTGCATCTTCGCATTGTTGCGCTGGTCGCGCGCGCATCCGGTGCGCAACGATGCGCGCCGCGACGAGCGCATCATCGGCGGCGGCGTGATGGCCGGTGCGGCGATCACGTTCTCCTCGCCGCTGTTGTTCCGCCTTGCCGTCCTGATGCTGCTCGGCGACAGCGTCGGCACGGTGATCTATGCGCTGCTCGCCGATTACAGCCATGCGCATTTCCATACTGCGGCGGCGCGCATTGATTTTGCTGCCGGCATCGATCTCGGCACGAATCTGTTGCAGGCCGCGTTGCAGATCCTGCTCACGCGCGAGTTGATGGTGCGCCTGGGACCGGTCTGGGCGCTGGTGACGGACGGCGCGATCAAGGCGCTGATGCTGGCCGGCCTGATCGTGTTCGGCGCGGGCTGGATCGCCGTTGTCGCCGTGGTCACGCGCGCCAGCGCGTACGGTGTGTTCAAGCCGGCGGCCGACAGCCTGTACACGCTGGTCGACGCGGAAACGCGCTACAAGGGCAAGAATTTCATCGACACCGTGGTCTGGCGTTTCGGCGACGTCGTCATCACCAGCGGCTTGAACGCGCTGCGCGGCGCCGGCGTGGCGATCGCCGGTCTGGCGGGGCTGACGATGCTTGCCGCCGGCGCGTCGAGTTTCCTGGGCTGGCGGGTCGGACGCGCGCGCGAACTGCAGGACGAGGCAACCGTTCCCGCGCGCTGATCACGCCGCGCTGCGCAATCCCGGTTTCGACCGCGCTGTCGCCGCGCGCAATTCCGCCGTATCGAAGTCGTCCACGTCGATGAATTCCTGTGCCGCCACGCGCACGCGTTCGAGCAGCTTGCGTTCTTCGGTCGAGATCGCGCCGGACCGTTCGGCCTCGGCGAGTTGCGCATCGGCATCCAGGGCCTTGATCGCGCCGGACTTGAGCGCCTTGGCGAACTTGCGTTCGACCGGCTCGGCGGCGATCACCTCGGGCAGCAGCGCATTCATGCGCCCGACCGGGTTGTTCGCGCTCGGCGTGAGATAGATCCACTCGGCAAGGCGCGAGCGCGCATCGTTCGGTGCGCACAGGATCGTGGCGACGCGGTGGCCGAGGCGGTCCGACGGCGGCGCCTCGCGGCGGCCAATCGGGAAGATCAGCGCGCGCAGCAGCCACGCGACAGGGCGGATCGGGAAATTGCGCAGAACGCCGTCGAGCGCGCCCTGCATGCGCCAGGCGCAATCGTGGAAAGCCCAGGCGAGCAGAGGCTGGTCGGCGACCGGGCGCCCCTGGTCCTCGTAACGCTTGAGCATCGCGCTCGCGATGTAGAGGTTGGACAGCACGTCGCCCAGGCGCGCGGAGATTTTTTCCTTGAACTTGAGCTTGCCGCCGAGCGTGAGCATCGCGGTGTCTGCGGCAAGCGCCAAGTTCGCCGCGTAGCGATTGAGCTTGCGATAGAAACGCCGCGTGTACTTGTCGCCCGGCGCGCGGCCGATATTCGCGTGGCTGAGGCCGAGCACGAAGCTGCGCGCGGCGTTGGAGATCGCGAAGCCGACGTGGCGGAACAGCACGCGGTCGAATTCGGTCAGGCGCTGGCGGTAGTCGGCGAGCTGTGCGGCGTGCAGTTCCTTGAGCACGAACGGGTGGCAGCGGATCGCGCCCTGGCCGAAGATCATCAGGCTGCGCGTCATGATGTTGGCGCCTTCCACCGTGATCGCGATGGGCGCGGTCTGCCACGCACGGCCAGCGTAATTCGACGGTCCGAGCTGCACGGCCTTGCCGCCGTGCACGTCCATCACGTCGCGTGCGACCTCGCGCCCGAGTTCGGTGCAATGGTACTTGGCGATGGCCGATCCCACTGCCGGTTTCTCGCCGCGATCGACCGCGGCGGCACTGGCGCGCGACAACGCCGTGATCGCGTAGGCGTGGCCGCCGATGCGCGCGAGCGCTTCCTCGACGCCCTCGAAGCGTCCGATCGCCATGCCGAATTGCTTGCGGATGCGCGCGTAGGCGCCAGTCGCGATCGCGCCCATGCGCACGCCGCCGGATGCGTTCGCGGGCAGGGTGATGCCGCGGCCGATGGACAGGCATTCGACCAGCATGCGCCAGCCCTGGCCGGCCATCTTTTCGCCGCCGATCAGTTGCGACAGCGGCACGAACATATCCTTGCCGCGCAGCGGTCCGTTGAGGAAGGCGGCATTCAGCGGAAAATGCCGGCGCCCGATTTCCAGACCCCTGGTCTCGCGCGGAATCAGCGCGAGCGTGATGCCGAGGTCTTCGCTGTCGCCCAGCAGATGGTCGGGATCGTGCAGGCGGAAGGCAAGGCCGATCAGGGTGGCGACCGGGGCGAGCGTGATGTAGCGCTTGTCGAAGGTCAGGCGCACGCCGACCACGTTGCCGCCCTGCCATTCACCCTTGCAGACGATGCCGTAGTCGGGGATCGAGGTAGCGTCGGAACCCGCGTGCGGGCCGGTCAGGGCGAAACAGGGAATCTCGCGGCCATCGGCGAGGCGCGGCAAATAATAGTCGCGTTGTTCGGGCGTGCCATAGTGCAGCAGCAGTTCGCCCGGGCCTAGCGAGTTCGGCACGCCGACGGTGGACGACAGCGATCCAGACATGCTCATCAGCTTCTGCAACACGGCCGACTGCGCCAGCGCGGAGAATTCCAGGCCTCCGTATTTCTTCGGGATGATCATGCCGAAGAATTTCTTCTGCTTGATGTAATCCCAGATTTCCGGCGGCAGGTCGGACAACTCATGCGTGATCTGCCACTCGTCGACCATGCGGCACAGCTCTTCGCAGGGGCCGTCGAGGAAGGCTTGTTCCTCCACGGACAATTCCGGCTTCGGTTGCTTGAGCAGCTTCGACCAGTCGGGCTTGCCGCTGAACAGCTCGCCTTCGAAACCGACGGTGCCGGCTTCCAGCGCGATCTGTTCGGTCTCGGACAACTGCGGCGTGATCTTCTGATAGATGCCCAGCAGCGGCGCGGTGATGCGACGGCGGCGGAATTCGGGAATGTTCAGCGGCAGCACGATCACGGCGAACACCAGCGCCGTTATCGCGATCGCCAGCCAATGGCTGCCGGCCAGCAAGCCGATGCCGATGACGGCGGCGAAACCGGCGACGGTCCAGATGACAAGGCGTGTGCGCAGGTAGGCGCAGGCAAGCGAAACCACGAGCAGGGCGATGAGCGGGTACCAATGAATCATGGTCTATCCTCGGTCCGGTTGTTGCGCAGCGGCGTGACGAAGTGCTCGACCGCTTTGGTGAAGGCGGCGTTTTCGTCGCCGGCGATCATGTGCGTGGCGCGCGCCACGCGCACATGTTGTGCGTGCGGCACGCAGCGCAGGAATTCGGCGATGGTGTCGTCCGATACCACGTCGCTGCGTTCGCCGCTGACGAGCAGGGTCGGCACGCGGATGCGGCGGGCGGCCTCGAGCAGGCGCGCCTGTTCGCGCTCGCTGCCGGTGGCGATGGTGTCGAGCAGGCGCGGATCCCAGTGCCAGCGCAGGCGTCCGCCGGAGTCGGTAACGAGCAGGCTGCGCAAGCGCTCGGGGGATTTGCGCTGCGCACGATGCGGCAGGTAGTGCGCGATCGCGTCGCTGGCTTCCTCGACCGAGGCGAAGCCCTGCGGATGGGCGCGCATGAAGGCGAGGATGCGTTCGACCCCAGCCAGTTCCCAGCGCGGCGTGATGTCGACCAGTACCAGGGCGCGGAACACGGCGTGTTCGGCCTGCGCGACGAGGCCCAACAAGCCGCCCATCGAAGCGCCGACGAGGATGGGTTTGTCCGCGGGAATCCGCGCGAGTTGCAGCAGATCATCGACGAACTGGGAAAAATCGTAATGGCCGTCGCTGCGCCAGCCGCTTTGGCCGTGGCCGCGCGCATCCATCGTCAGACAATGCCATCCCGCTCTCGCCAGCGTTGCCGCGCTCGCATCCCAGGCATGCCGGGTCTGGCCGAAGCCGTGGGTGAAGACGAGTGCCGGCATCGTCGCGTCGCCATGCGCCTCGACTGCCAGCGGCACGCCGTCCGCGCCGTCGAGCGTGATGCGCGTAGGTTCGGAGATGGTTGAAGTCATTTGCGTGGACGATGCGAGCATGCGCGCGAGTATGGAAATCCTCATTCGAGTAATCAATCAGGATACGTTGGCCGAGACATCGGCGAATCATGCTGCAATGCAGCGTATACCTGGCTTCCCGCTGCCGCCGTCAGCCGTTACCATGCCGCGATGCTTGGTCCGACATTCACTCGTGCGTTGACGTACGGCAACGCCGGACGGCGCAGATCGGCCGGAACATTTTTTCATTTTAAGCCGCAAGGCTGCCGGAAGGAGAACCATGAGCAAGCTGGAATCACTCAAACGCTGGGTCGACGATGTCGTGCGCCTGACCCAACCCGAGCATGTGCATTGGTGTGACGGTTCCGAAGCCGAGAACGACGCGCTTATCGACCTCATGTTGCAGCGCGGCGACCTGGTCGAACTCAATCCGCGCACGCATCCGAATTGCTACCTGCACCGTTCCAATCCTTCCGACGTCGCACGCGTCGAGCACCTCACCTTCATCTGCACGAGGAACCGCGAAGACGCCGGCCCGAACAACCACTGGATGGACCCGGTCGAGGCCCACGCCAAGATCGACGCGCTGTTCGCCGGTTGCATGCAAGGACGCACCCTGTACGTGATTCCTTATTGCATGGGTCCGATCGATTCGCCGCTGTCGCGTTGCGGCGTGGAGATCACCGATAGCCCCTACGTCGTCGCCAACATGCGCATCATGACGCGCATGGGCGCCACGGCGCTTGCGCGCATCGAGAGTGAAGGAGCGTTCGTCAAAGGCATGCATTCGACCGGCGAACTCGACCCGCACAAGCGCTTCATCATGCACTTCCCCGATGAGCTTTCGATCAAGTCGATCGGCTCCGGATACGGCGGCAACGCCCTGCTCGGCAAGAAGTGCCACGCCCTGCGCATCGCATCAAAGCAGGCGCGCGACGAAGGCTGGCTCGCCGAGCACATGCTGATCGTCGGTATCCAGAATCCAAACGGCGAGACGCACTACATCGCCGCCGCGTTTCCATCGGCCTGCGGCAAGACCAACCTCGCCATGCTGATTCCGCCGGAGAGTTATCTCAAGGCGGGCTGGAGGGTCTGGACGATCGGCGACGACATCTGCTGGATGACACCGGGCGCGGACGGGCGACTATGGGCGATCAACCCCGAAGCGGGGTTCTTCGGCGTCGCGCCGGGCACCAGCGCAAAGACGAATCCGAACGCGCTGGCCATGCTCAACCACGACACGATCTTCACGAACGTCGCGGTCACCGCCGAAGGCGATCCGTGGTGGGAAGGCCTGCCCGACGGCGTGCCGGTCAAGGATTGGCAGGGCCGCGAATACGTGGTGGCGAACGGCCCGGCCGCGCATCCGAATTCGCGCTTCACGGTTTCCGCCAAGCAGTGTCCGAGCTGGTCGCCGCACGGGGACGATCCACAGGGTGTGCCGATCTCGGCCATCGTCTTCGGCGGCCGCCGTGAGCATCTCGTGCCGCTCGTGTTCGAGGCGCGCGACTGGACGCACGGCGTTCTGGTCGGCGCGGCGATGGGTTCGGAGACGACCGCCGCCGCAACCGGCGCGGTCGGCGTGCTGCGCCGCGATTCGATGGCGATGAAGCCGTTCTGCGGCTATAACTTCGCCGATTATTTCGCGCATTGGTTGTCGTTCGACAAGCCCGGTGTGCGGCTGCCGAAGATTTTCCACGTCAACTGGTTCCGCAAGGGCGAGGACGGGAAGTTCCTGTGGCCGGGCTTCGGCGACAACATGCGCGTGCTGGAATGGATCCTCGGCCGGTGCGCGGGTACCGAAGGTGCCGAGGAAACGCCAATCGGCAACCTGCCGCGCGTGCAGGATTTGAATTTGAACGGCCTGGATCTGCCGCAGGCAAGACTCGAAGAACTGCTGTACGTCAACGCGGAAGGCTGGGGCATCGAATACGAGAGCATCGGCGAATACTTCGCATCATTCGGCGCGCGCATGCCGAAGGCTTTGCTGGACGAACAGCAGCGCATCGCAGCGTTGTTGACCGGCGAGGAAGTGGAGGCGGTCGGGACGCCGTGAAATTCGCTTCTCCCGCTGGTGGGAGACGCTGGAGCGCCTTGCGCGCCGGGTGAGAGTGGCTGTTGCGACGCCACCCTCATCCGCCCTGCGGGCATCTTCCCCCGCCGGCGGGAGAAGGCAGCTAAACCACCGGCCGCTCTGCCGCATCCAACACCACAAATGGACGGCCTAGCCCTGACC
>DATIVQ010000055.1:0-6737 GCA_035465735.1 Rudaea sp. | reverse complement strand
ATAATTTCGCGCCCCCATCCGCCCGGAATCCACGCGTGAAACCCTTCGGCACACCGCACACCGACACCGCGATCCGCATCATGCTGCTCGGCTCCGGCGAGCTCGGCAAGGAAGTGGCGATCGAATTGCAGCGTTTCGCCGTCGAGGTGATCGCGGTCGACCGCTATGCGAATGCGCCGGCCATGCAGGTGGCGCACCGCAGCCATGTCATCAACATGCTCGATGGGGAAGAAATCCGCCGCGTCATCGCACTGGAAAAGCCCGATCTGGTCGTGCCGGAAATCGAGGCGATCCACACGCCGACCCTGGTCGAACTGGAGAAGTCCGGCCTCACCGTGATCCCGACCGCACGCGCGGCCTGGCTGACCATGGACCGCGAAGGCATCCGTCGTCTTGCCGCCGAAGAATTGAAGCTGCCGACCTCGCCCTACCGTTTCGTCGACACGCCCGAGGAATACCGCGCCGCAATTGCTGCGATCGGTTATCCGTTCGTGATCAAACCGGTGATGAGTTCTTCGGGCAAGGGCCAGAGCACGGTGCGCCGAGCAGACGAGGCGGATGTTGCATGGGATTACGCTCAATCCGGCGGACGCGCCGGAAAAGGTCGCTGCATCGTCGAAGGCTTCGTCGATTTCGACTATGAAATCACGCAACTGACCGTGCGCCACGCCGCCGGCACGGCGTTTTGCGCGCCGATCGGACACCGCCAGGAAGCCGGTGATTACCGCGAATCCTGGCAGCCGCAGGCGATGAGCGACAAGGCGCTCGCCGATGCGCAGCGACAGGCGCGTGCGATCACCGACGCGCTCGGCGGACGCGGCGTGTTCGGCGTGGAATTCTTCGTCAAGGGCGACACGGTGATTTTTTCCGAAGTCAGTCCGCGCCCCCACGACACCGGCCTGGTCACCCTGATTTCGCAGGATCTGTCGGAGTTCGCGCTGCACGCGCGCGCGATCCTCGGCCTGCCGATTCCAGTGATCCGCCAGTTCGGGCCATCCGCGTCGACAGCAGTGCTGTGCCACGGCAAGGGCGCGCGCCCGCGCTATCGCGGCGTCGCCGAAGCGTTGACCGAGTCCGACACCATGCTGCGCCTGTTCGGCAAGCCCGAGGTCGACGGCCACCGGCGCATGGCGGTGACGCTGGCGCGCGACGAATCCATCGACGCCGCGCGCGCCAAGGCGAATCGGGCAGCGGCGCAGATCTCCGTCAGTCTGGGTTAGCGGAGCCGGCAAATCCCGTCTGCCGCCACGCCTCGTAAACGACCACGGCAACGGCGTTGGATAGGTTCAGACTGCGGTTGTCCGGCCGCATCGGCAGGCGCAGGCGTTGCTCCGGCGGTAGCGCATCGAGCACGCCCTGCGGCAGGCCGCGTGTCTCCGGGCCGAACAGTACCGCGTCGTCCGTGCGAAATTGTATATTCGTATATAAATGCCGGCCGCGCGTGGACAGCGCGAACAAGCGTCCCGGTTGCACGTCCGTCACAAACGCATCCAGATTCTCGTGTACCGCGACATCGGCGAACTCATGGTAGTCCAGGCCCGCGCGGCGCAGCTTGGCGTGATCGAGATCGAAACCCAGCGGGCGGATCAGGTGCAAGCGCGCGCCGGAGTTCGCGCACAGGCGGATGACGTTGCCCGTATTCGGCGGGATCTCCGGTTCATAAAGCACTACATGCAGCATCTTCGCAATTATCCGGTGCAGGACTTGGCCAGCGGCGCCGCGCGCGCCGCGGCGATTTGCGCGGACGTTGCTGTAACCGGCGCTTGCGGAAACTCGATGCGCACGTCGAGATTCTTCAGCTTTTCGTCGCGGATGTTCGACATGCCGGCAAAGCGCAGCAGGCGCCGCGTGCGGCGGTCGTACGTCACGTCGATGTGCGGCGCGAGGAACGCGTACCACGCGCCGAGCGCCAGGCGCAGGGTCAGGTGCGTCGCGTCACTGGCCGCTGCGACCCGGCTAAGGTCGAACGCATAGAACGTACGCTTGCTCGGCACCAGGAACTTGAAACGCAGCGTGTCGCCGTGCGCCAGCGCAGCCCAGTGTTTGCGCACATAGGCATCGAAGCCGGCATCGACGACGCCGTCCGCGGGCAAGTCCAGCGGCGCGGATTTTTCCGCTTGCTCGGGCGTGCGTTGCACGAACGCTTCGCGCGCCTCGCCGCTGCCGCGCACGCCTTCGCGATAACCCCAGCGTGCGTCCAGCATGGAGAAATCCGGCGCTTGCGCATCGGCGCCTTCGCTTATCGTCTTGCGCGCAAACGGCTGGCCATCCGGGCAGGTGTAAACGACGAGGCTTTCGTCGCCGAGCAGGTAATGGATTTCG
The DNA here is from genome assembly GCA_035465735.1 of Rudaea sp. GTDB lineage: Bacteria > Pseudomonadota > Gammaproteobacteria > Xanthomonadales > Rhodanobacteraceae > Rudaea. The sequence continues at coordinate 4,415 of DATIVQ010000055.1, read as the reverse complement.
CGGTAGGCCGGCGTACCGTCGTCGGCAAGGTAGGCAATACCGGTCCAGGTCTCGGCGGCGATCGTCGGAACGACGACGAAGACGGACAGCGCCGCAGCTATACTTTTTGCACTCAGGAAATGCTTCATAAAGATCAGTATGCCCGCAGCGGAAGTCAACGGCGCGTCAATTTACTATGAATGCGAAGGCAAGGGTCCACCGCTGCTGCTGATCCACGGCCTCGGCTCCAGCGCCGACGATTGGGCCTTCCAGCGCGAAGAGTTCGCGCGGCATTTCACGCTGGTATTGCCCGACCTGCGCGGCTCCGGCCGCAGCGCCAAGCCGCCGGGCCCTTATTCCATTGCCCAGTTCGCCAACGACCTGTGGGCACTGCTCGATGCGCTCGGCGTGGCATCCGCCTACATCGTCGGCTTTTCGCTGGGCGGTGCGGTCGCGCAAGAAATGGCGCTGTTGCAACCCGCGCGCGCGCGCCGCCTCGTGTTGTGCAACGCACTCGCGAATTACCGCACCGACACCTTGCGCAAGTGGCTGGAAGCGCGCATGCAGGTCGCGCTGGTGCACGTGCTCGGCCTGCGCCGTACCGCGCGCCTGATCGCCAACCGCCTGTTCCCGCACGAGGACCAGGCCCCCAAGCGCCAGCGCGTGGTCGACGTGGTCGGCGCGAATCCGAAAGAAGCCTATCTCGCCAGCATCCACGCGCTGATCGGCTGGAGCGCGCTGGAGCGCCTCCACGCCATCGCCTGTCCGGTGTTGATCCTGGCCGCTGAATTCGACTACACCCCGCTCGCGGACAAGCGGGCCGAGGCGGCGCATTTTCCACAAGTGGAATTCGTCGTCGTCGCGGGTTCGCGCCACGGCACGCCGTTCGATGCGATCGAGACGTTCAATGCGCGCGTGCTGGAGTTTCTGGGCGAGACATCAAAAGTCGCCGACGCTCACCACGCGATTTCCTTGCCCGTGTAATCGCAGAAATGCCCCGCCGTGGCGATGTTGGCGGAATCCAGCACCTTGATCAGCCCGGCCGCGGAATCGTGTGCGGACAGCGGCGCATTTTCGCCGCCCATATCCGTTTTCACCCAGCCCGGACTGACGCAAAACACCGTGACGCGTGGCGCCAGCGCGGCGGCGAGCTGGCGCGTGGCCATGTTCAGCGCGGCCTTGCTCATCGCATAGCTTGGCGTGCCGAAGCTCTGTGTCCCGGACAGCGAGCTCAGCCGCGTCGATAGATTCATCACGCGCGGATTCTTTGCCCGCTCCAGCAGAGGCGCCAGCGCCTGCGTGAGCAGCACCGGGCCGGTCACGTTGGCGGCAAAGCTGTCGATCATGGACTTGTGCGCGATTGCGCCGAAGCGTTCGCCGGACACCAGCATGCCGGCATTGTTGATCAGGGCGTCCAGCGCATCGGTCAGCGCCACGGTTTCGCGCACCACTTCAGCGATCGAACGTTCGCTGGTGAGGTCCAGCGGCAGGATGTGCAGATGGCCCGGATGCGCGGCGGCGAGTTCGGTCAAGGCCAGCGCCTTGCCGGGATGACGGCAGGTGGCGATGACGCGGTCGCCGCGCGCGAGCAATTGACGGACGAATTCGAGGCCGAGGCCGCGGTTCGCTCCAGTGACCAGGACACGTTGCATCGTAGCTTCCTCCAGCGCATGGCGAGTTTAGCGCGATGCGAGGGCGATCACGCCAAGGCGCGAAAAGACTGGATACAATGCCGCGCATGAAAGTTCTCGTGACAGGGGGTGGGGGCTTCCTCGGCTCGGCGATCTGCAAGCAGCTCGCTGCGTCCGGGCACGGCCTGCGCACGCTCAGCCGTAATCGGCATCCCGCGCTGGACGCACTCGGGGTCGAGCAGCGCCTGGGCGATGTTGCGGGGCTGGACAATGTGCTCGAGGCAAGCCGCGGCGTGGATGCGATCGTCCACTGCGCAGCCAAGGTCGCGCCGTGGGGTGCGCTCGAGGAATTCTACGAAACCAATGTGCGCGGTACCGACAACGTGCTCGCCGCCTGTGAGTTGAACGAGATCGGCCGGTTGGTGTTCACATCGAGCCCGAGCGTAGTGCAGAACGGCACCGATCAGGAAGGCATCACCGAATCCACGCCCTACGCGCAGCCGTTCATGAACGCCTACGCGCACACCAAGGCGCTGGCCGAACAGCGCGTTCTCGCGGCGAATTCGCCGCAACTCGCTACCGTCGTGCTGCGCCCGCAGATCGTGTGGGGTCCGGACGATCCGACCTTCCTGCCGATGGTGCTGGCCAAGGCGCGCGCCGGGAAACTGCGCTTCATCGGCAAGACGCCGAAGAAGATCGACAGCGTATACATCGACGATGCCGCCGAGGCGCACGTGCTGGCGCTGCACAAGCTTGCACCCGGCTCTGCCGTCGCCGGCAGGAAATACTTCATCAGCCAGGGCGAGCCGGTCTTCAACGAAGACCTGATCAACGGCTGGCTCAACGCCGGCGGCTTTCCGCCGGAAACGCGGCGCCTGCCGGAAGCGCCGATGCGTTTTCTGGCCGATGCCCTGGAGAGCGTCTATGGCGCGCTGCGCATCCAGAAGGCGCCACCACTGACGCGCTTCGTCGTTGATCGTCTGGCCACCGCGCTGTGGTTCGACATCTCCGCCGCGCGCCGCGACCTGGGCTATGCACCGAAGGTAAGCATGGCCGAAGGCATGGCACGCGTGGCGCAGCATCTCACGCGCGATCGTCTTGCCAAGCGCAGCTGACCAAGACCTGCTGCGCTCGACATCTAGCGCGCGTGCGGTGCTCGAAATGCTCATGTACTCGGCACGTACACTCCGCTTTCTGCGCTCCGTCCGCGCGCAATCTGCCTTCGCTCGCTACGGTCTTGCTTCAGCCGCGCAGCGCCCGTGCGCACAATGTGGTCAACCCGCTAGAATCGCGGCGTGACTGACGCCGCACGCCAACCCAATCCCCTGTTTGCCCGCCTCGGCGCCGCGCTCGAGGGCGCGCTCAACCGCGGGCTTGCGCTCGATCCGGACATCGCCGCGACGCTCGCGCCGCTGGAAGGCCACCGTGTGGGCGTCGAACTGCGCGGCATGAACCTGGCACTCGCCATCGTCGTGCGCGAGGGCAAGCTGCGCGTCGGCCCGCACTGGGAATCGGCGGCGGACCTTAATGTACGTGCCGCGCCGGCGAGCCTGCTCGCCTTCGCTCTGCGCCGCGGAGACGACGCGCCGCTGCCGCCGGGCAAGGTGGAGATTTCCGGCGACGCGCAACTGGCGCGCACGCTGGAAAAGATCGCGCGCGAATTCCGTCCCGATTTCGAGGAAGCATTTGCGCGGACCTTCGGCGACGTCATCGGCGTCGCGCTGGCGCGCGCCTTTCGCGGCGCGTTCGCCTACGCGCGCGAGGGCGCGCAGGCCCTGGCACAGGACACGGCCGAATTCCTGCGCGAGGAAAGCCGCGATCTCCTCGCGCCGGCCGAAATGGAACAATTCCTTGACGACGTCGACGCCCTGCGCGAACGCGCCGACCGCCTCGACGCACGCGTGCAGCGCCTGGCGCGCGCCGGCAAGGGCGCGGCATGACGCCGCTGTGGCAAGTCCCGCGCCTGCTGCGCATCGCCGCCACCCTGGTGCGTTACCGGCTGGACGATCTCGTCGAGGATGCGCACCTGTTCCGCCCGTTGCGCTGGCTACGGCCGCTGCTGCCGCGTCCGCGCGCCGACATCGCCCGGCAACCGCGCGGCGCGCGCCTGACCGCCGCCCTGGTCGAGCTCGGACCGATCTTCGTCAAGGCTGGGCAGATCCTTTCCACGCGTCGCGACCTGCTGCCCGACGACATCGCCGACGAACTGGCAATGCTGCAGGATCGCGTGCCGCCGTTTCCGGGCAGCGTCGCGCGCGCAGCGATCGAAGCGGCGCTCGGCGCGCCTGTGGCGGCCTTGTACAAATCCTTCGACGAGACGCCGCTCGCCTCGGCATCGATCGCGCAGGTCCACGCCGCGCAGCTGCCGGATGGCAGCGACGTGGTCGTGAAAGTGCTGCGCCCGCGCATCCACGAGAAGATCGCCGCCGACGTCGCGCTGTTGCGCGCGCTCGGCGAACTGGCACAGCGCTGGCATCCGGCCGCGGACAAGATCCGGCCGCGCGATATCGTCGCCGAGATCGAGAGCACGCTGCACAACGAGCTCGACCTGCAGCGCGAAGGCGCGAACGCGTCGCTGCTCAAGCGCAATTTCGCCGTCGGCGACGACCTCGAGGTGCCGGAGGTGTTCTGGCCGCTGTCGAAGGAATCCGTGCTCACGCTCGAGCGCGTGCGCGGCATTCCGGTCGACGACCTGGCCGCGCTCGACGCCGCCGGCATCGACCGCGTCGCGCTCGCGGAAAAAGGCGTGCGCCTGTTCTACACCCAGGTGTTCCGCGACAATTTCTTCCACGCCGACGCGCATCC
>DATIVQ010000054.1:0-6459 GCA_035465735.1 Rudaea sp. | reverse complement strand
CGCTCCGAGTGCCCCGACTCGTAGTAATCGCGCCGCGCGAACAATCCCGGTTTGATCAGGTCGACGAAGGCGCGCGCCTGCGCCGACAGGTACTTGCCCTTGCGCACGACGACGCCGTAGCTTCGCTGGGGGAAGAATCGGCGCATGTTGCGCACCGCCAGGCGCTTCTCGTCCTCGGGCTGGATGCAGATGCCGGTGACGATGGAGATGCCCAGCCCCATCGCGACGTACTCCTTGATGACTTCCCAGCCGCCGACCTCGATGGCGACCTGATACGGCACGCGCGCCTGCTGGAATACGAGATCGACCAGGCGATACGTGGTCAGGCGCTGCGGCGGCAGGATCAATCCGTACGGCGACAAATCCGCCAGCGCGATCTCGGATTTTGCCGCGAGCGGATGGTCCGGCGGCAGGATCAGCATCGGATCGAACCAGTGCACCGGCTCGTAGGACAGGTCGTGCGGCACGTCGAGCATGGAGCCGAACGCGAAATCGACCTGGTCCGAACGCAACAAGGCGAGGCCGTCCTTGCCGGTGACGTTGGCGAGTTGCAGGCGCACCTGCGGTCGTTGCTCGCGGAACGCGCGCACCAGCGGCGGCAGCAGATACTGGATCGTCGAGGATCCCGCGGCGATCGTCACTTCGCCCGCGTCCAGGCCCTGGCGCTGGGTGCGGAAATGCTGATCGAGCGATTCCATGCCCTCGATCAGCGGGCGCGCGAGGTCGTACAGCATCTGGCCTTCGCGCGTGAGCGACAGGCGCGGGCGCGTGCGTTCAAGCAGGCGCGTGCCGAGTTCCTTTTCCAGCGCGGAAAGCTGCAGGCTCGCCGACGAGGCCGACAGGAACAGGGCGTCGGCCGCGCGCGCCACGGTGCCGAACTTGACCGCGTAGCAGAACGCGCGCAACTGCTTGAGCCGGTTGCCCTTGTAGTAATGGCGGACGGCGCCGGTGTCGTCCGGTCGTCTTGGTGCGCCACGGCGCTTTCGTGGCGGCGTTTTGCCGGAATTCATACGGTTGTTTGCAATTGTGACCATCTGATTCAATAAGATACAGATACATTGAAATCATCAAATGTATAGATTGAAACATTCAGATTGTCAAACTACATCGGACGAGCCTAGTCTGCTGCCACGCAACAACGTGAGGCAAGCATGTCCGTCGCAGCGCAATACCTGGATCATCCCGGCGTCGAAATCACCGGCCGCACCCGGCCCGGTTACGAGTCGATTCTTTCGCCCGCCGCCCTGGCCTTGCTGGCCGACCTGCATCGCCGCTTCGACGTCCGCCGCCGCGCCCTGCTCGCTGCGCGCGCGCAGCGCCAGGCACGTTTCGATGCCGGCGAATTGCCGGACTTCCTGCCCGAGACGCGCCTGATCCGCGAGAGCGACTGGAGCGTCGCCGAAATTCCGCAAATCCTGCGCGACCGCCGCGTGGAGATCACCGGCCCGGTCGAGCGCAAGATGATCATCAACGCGCTCAATTCCGGCGCGAACGTGTTCATGGCCGATTTCGAGGACTCGACAACGCCGACGTGGGACAACCTCGTCCAGGGTCAGCTCAACGTCCGCGATGCCGTCGCCGGCACGATCGCCTACCGCGCGCCGAACGGCCGCGACTATCGCCTGAACGACCAACACGCCGTGCTGATGGTGCGCCCGCGCGGCTGGCACCTGCCGGAAAAGCATGCGCGCGTGGACGGCGAGCCGATGAGCGGCGCGCTGTTCGATTTCGGTCTGCACATTTTCCACAACGGGAAAAGGCTGCACGACGCGGAGCGCGGCCCGTTCCTGTACCTGCCCAAGTTGCAGGATCATCGCGAAGCCGCGTTGTGGGACGAAGTCATCGAGTTCGCCGAAAAGCGCCTCGGCTTGCCGGTCGGCTCGGTCAAGGTCACGGTGCTGATCGAAACCCTCACTGCCGCATTCCAGATGCACGAAATCCTGCACGCACTGCGCCGGCGTTGCGTCGGCCTGAACTGCGGACGCTGGGATTACATCTTCTCGTACCTGAAGACCTTCCGCCGCCATCGCGATCGCGTGCTGCCCGAACGCGGACAGGTGGCGATGACGGTGCCGTTCCTGAAGGCCTATTCCGAATTGCTGATCCAGACCTGCCATCGCCGCGGTGCGCTGGCGATGGGCGGCATGGCGGCGCAGATCCCGATCTCCGGCGACGCCGCCGCGAACGCGGCCGCGTTTGCGCGCGTGCGCGCGGACAAGCTGCGCGAGGTCACGGCGGGCCACGACGGCACCTGGGTCGCGCATCCGGGCCTGGTCGCGCTCGCGCGCGAAATCTTCGCTGCGCACATGCCGACGCCGAACCAGCTGTACGTCGCGCGCGCCGATGTGTGCGTCACGCGCGACGACCTGATCGCGCCGAGCGCGGGCACGATCACCCACGCCGGCTTCCTTAACAATATCGACGTGTGCGTGCGCTACCTCGCGGCCTGGCTCGACGGCCAGGGCTGCGTGCCGATCGCGCACCTGATGGAAGACGCCGCCACCGCCGAGATCGCACGGGCGCAACTGTGGCAGTGGTTGCATGCGAAGAACTGCCGCCTCGACGACGGCACGGCCATCGATTTCGCCCTGTTCGACGCGGCGCTCCTGGGTGTGCACGAACGCCTGCCGGCCAACGATCTGCCCGGCTATAGCCGCCTCTGCCAGGCCGAATCGCTGCTGGGTGAACTCACCCACGCCGATGAACTGGCCGACTTCCTGACCCTGCCCGCCTACGCCCAACTCGCGTGAAATCCACTAATCCACTTGTCCACGTTTCAGGATAACCCGATGAAAAACGCATTGCCCACCGCCGAACAGATCAGGATCGACTGGCAGAACAATCCGCGCTGGAGCGGGATCAAGCGCGCCTACCGCGCCGAGGACGTCGTGCGCCTGCGCGGCACCGTGCACGTCGAGCATTCACTGGCGCGGCTGGGCGCCGAGAAATTGTGGAAATCGCTGCACAGCGAGGATTTCGTCAACGCGCTCGGTGCGCTCACCGGCAACCAGGCCATGCAGCAGGTCAAGGCCGGATTGAAGGCGATTTATCTTTCCGGCTGGCAGGTCGCGGCAGACGCGAACCTGGCCGGCCAGATGTACCCGGATCAATCCCTGTATCCGGCCGATTCGGTGCCCGCGGTCGTGCGCCGCATCAACAACGCGCTGCTGCGCGCCGATCAATTGCAGCATGCGGAAGGAGATGACGGCGTCGATTTCCTGCAACCAATCGTTGCCGATGCCGAAGCCGGCTTTGGCGGCGTGCTCAATGCGTTCGAGCTGATGAAGGCGATGATCGAGGCCGGCGCGGCGGGCGTGCATTTCGAGGACCAGCTGGCCAGCGTCAAGAAATGCGGGCACATGGGCGGCAAGGTGCTGGTGCCCACGCGCGAGGCAATCGACAAGCTCGCCGCCGCGCGCCTGGCCGCCGACGTCATGGGCGTGCCGACCTTGCTCGTCGCGCGCACCGACGCGGAAGCGGCGGACCTGCTCACGTCCGATATCGATGACAACGACAAGCCGTTCACGACCGGCGCGCGTACCGTCGAAGGCTTCTACAAGACGCGCAACGGCCTGGAGCAGGCGATTTCGCGCGGCGTCGCCTATGCGCCGTATGCGGATCTGGTCTGGTGCGAAACCGGCAAGCCGGACCTGAAATTCGCGCGTGCCTTCGCCGAAGGGGTGCACGCGAAATATCCGGGCAAGCTGCTTGCCTACAATTGCTCGCCGAGCTTCAACTGGAAGCAGAACCTCGACGACGCCACGATCGCGAAATTCCAGCGCGAACTCGCCGCGATGGGCTACAAGTTCCAATTCATCACCCTGGCCGGCTTCCACGCGCTCAACTATTCGATGTTCAACCTCGCCCACGGCTATGCGCGTCGTCAGATGAGCGCGTTCGTCGAGTTGCAGGAGGCCGAGTTCGCCGCCGCCGAGCGCGGCTTCACCGCGGTCAAGCACCAGCGCGAAGTCGGCACCGGCTATTTCGACACGGTCACGCAGACCATCCAGGGCAGCGGCGCGAGCACGGTGGCACTGAAAGGCTCGACCGAGGAAGCGCAGTTCCACGATCAGGAAAAAGCGGCCGCATAAGCACCGCAGCGCGTCCGTTCATCGTCCGACCGCATCCGGCCATCCATGCCGGATGTGCATTTCCCGCCGGTGCGCTACCATGCGCCCGGTTCAGGGCGAGGGGAATACGGACGTGTCCACCGTGCCATCCGATGCCGCGGCTGCCGAAGCCGTGGCGGTGAATCTGGCGCCGCGCGCGCAGGCGCCGCACCTGCCGCGGCAGTTGTCCGATGCCGAGTTCGTCATGCTGCGCGGCGCCGGTCCCGCGCGCCGCTGCGCGGTGGGCGAGGTGCTGTTCCGCAAGGGCGAAATCGGCCAGAACATGTTCGTGATCGAAAGCGGGCAGGTGCGCCTGGATTTCGGCGACGGCCTGCCAAGCAAGGTGCTCGGGCCGCGCGAATACTTCGGCGAGCTCGCCTTGTTCATCGGCAATCACGCGCGCGTGGCCGGCGCGGTCGTGCACAGCGCCGCGGGTTTGCGCGTGATCGACTATCCCGCCTTCGACTTCCTGCTCGAGAACGAACCGACCCTGCTCGCCCAATTCATGCGTCGTTCGTTCGCCTACCTCGTCGCCAGCGAGCAGCAGTTGATCGCGAGCCTGAAGCGGCGCAACGAGGACTTGCTGGTCACGCTCGATTCGCTGCGCCAGACGCAGAGCCAGCTTTCCACCGCGAATCGACTGGTGCGCACGGATGAACTCACGGGCCTGGTCAACCGCCGCGGCCTGTACGAACACCTGGAACACCTCGTCCAGTTCCGCGTTGCCGGCACCCATCTCGCCCTGCTGCTGATCGATCTTGATCGCTTCAAACAGATCAACGACGAGTTCGGCCACCTCGCCGGCGATCAGGTGCTGTGTGCGGTCGCAGCCGAAGTCGCTCGGGCGGCTGCGGCCTGCGATCTGCCCTGTCGCATCGGCGGCGACGAGTTCGCCCTGCTCGCGCAGCTCAACGAAGCGACCGAGCTTGAAGCGCTTGCCGCCCGCATCGTCTCAGGCATCCGCGCGCTGCGTTTCGCCGAACCACTGGAAAACCTGAGCGCATCGATCAGCATCGGCGCCGGCCTGTGCGCCGACAATGCGGATTGGTCGGTGTGGTACAGCCAGGCGGATCGGGCGCTTTACAACGCGAAGGGGCAGGGCGGCAACGCGTGGAGTGTGGCCGCGGCCGCCTAGCCGGCCAAACTGGCATGGCTGCGGCTTTTGGCGCACAATCGGTCGACCGCGGCGGCGGTCCATCCGTGCCCGGCACCGACCCATGAACGCAGTGGCCGACGCACAACCGCAATCCCCCGCGCCCGTGGCGCCGGCGCCGCTGCTGCGCACGGTGGTCGTTTGCGACCTGGCCGACAGCGCGCAATTGACCCAGCGCCTGGGCGATGCCGCCACCGCCGAACTCGCGCAGCGTCTCGACCGCCTCGCCCGCGACCTCGTCTACCGGCATCGCGGACGCGAGATCGACAAGTCCGACGGCTTCCTGCTGCTGTTCGAGCGTCCGGTGCACGCCGTGGCATTCGCGCTCGATTACCAGCGCCAGTTGCACGAACTCGCGACCGCCGAATCGCTGCCGTTGTCGGCGCATATCGGCATCCACGTCGGCGACGTGCTGCTGTGGGAAAACTCGCCGGACGACATCGCCCGCGGCGCCAAGCCCGTCGAAGTCGAGGGCCTGGCCAAGTCGGTCGCCGCGCGCCTGATGAGCCTGGCCCTGCCCGGCCAGATCCTGCTTTCGGCCATCGCCTGCACGCTGGCGCAGCGCGCCCAGAGCGAACTCGTCGCCCAGCGCGCGCCGCCGCTGTGGAAGGCGCACGGCCGCTACCTGTTCAAGGGCATGGCCGAGTCCATGCGCGTGGTCGAAGTCGGCGAACGCGGCATCGCGCCGCTCAAGCGCCCGACGTATTCCGGCAAGGCGCATCGCGAGGTGCCGTGGTGGCGCCGCCCGAGCGTGCTCGCGCTCGAGGCCGCCGCGCTCGCCGCCGCCGTTGCCGTTCCGGTGTACCTGTGGTTGCGCAGTCCGCCGGCGATCGCCTTCGCCCAGCGCGACTGGGTCGTGCTCGCCGACATGAACAACCTCACCCGCGAGATCGTCCTCGACGGCTCGCTGGAGGCCGCGTTCCGCCTCGGCCTGGAGCAGTCGCGCTACGTCAACGTGTTGTCTGACCTGAAGGTGCGCGACACCGTGGCCCTGATGCAGCGCGATCCGGACAAGACGCGCGTCGACCGCGCCGTCGGCAGCGAGGTGGCGATCCGCGACGGCGCGCGCGCCTTGATCATTCCCACCGTCGCCGAAGTCGGCGGACATGTGCGCGTCACCGCCGAGGTGGTCGATCCGAAGACGCAGGCGACGGTCTACACCGAGTCGGCGGACGGCAAGGGCCTGAATTCGGTGCT
>DATIVQ010000053.1:0-13068 GCA_035465735.1 Rudaea sp. | reverse complement strand
GGGAGGGTCGCCGCCGTGGCGGCAAGGCTGGCGAACACGGCGGCGCAAGCTGCGACAGCACGCATGGGAGCACTATTCCGGTCCTCGACGCGCGCAACCCTACCCCGACGGCCGTTATCGTCCCGTGCAGGAAATCACAGTTCGCGCATCACCACATCAGGTCCGCCGGCACGTCGTCCTCGGCCGCTGCGCCCGGATCGCAGAGCAGGACCAGGGACTCGGGCTGGATCGCCTGCGCCTGGAGCGCGACCTCGCGCGTCACCAGCAGATAGCGCCCTGCGAGTTGCGCCACCGCCAACTCACCGCCGTTGAGCATTTCGATCTGCGCTTTCGTGCAATAGATCCGGCGGATCTTGTTGCCGTGGGGAAAATGCCTCGGCATGTCCGCGTCCGTCGAATTGAGCGCCTTGCCGGCCAGCAGCGCCGTCAACTTCTGCCTGAGCTCCTTTTTCTCGCGCGCGATGCGCTCTGCTTCGCGTTGCGCCTGTTCGCGCTCGGCGCGTTCCGTTCTGGCGCGCTGCGCATAGGCCTGCGCGAGATCGATTTCCGCCTCCTTGCGCTTCGGCGGATGCGGCTTTGCGTGCGCATGCGCGACGGGCTTGCCCGTCGAAACAGGCTTCGGCTTTTCCACGGACTTCTTGACGAATCCGGCCTTGAGCAATTGATCGCGCAACGATTCGGAGGACATGTAAATTAATCATTCAAGGTGCGCCAATGGACGGCGCGTTTTGATCTTCGCGATTACTGATGATCGCACTAGTAATGCGGCGGTGGCGGCTCATCTTGCGCATCCTGCGCCAGCGCAGCGTTCACGCGCCCCAACTCGCCCCGAAACTGCGCGATCTCGCGCTGCAATTCAAGCAGGATGCGATCCTGCGCGGCGACAGTGGCATCGAGCGATTGCACGGTCTGATCCAGAAACGCGATGCGCGTTTCCAGTTCCGTCAGGCGTTCTTCGAGCGACGCATTCATCTCACAAACGCCCATCGGCGGCATCGGCCGGCAGCAGGTATTTCACGTCGTAGATCACCGCATTCGGTTTGGCGAACGCGCGCACGCCGGCGGCACCGAGTTCGCGGAACTGCCGATGCGCCACGGCCAACACGATGGCGTCGTAGGCATGCGTGGCGGGTGCATCGATCGGACGTATGCCGCATTCGCGCTCGCATTCGTCCTTGTCCGCCCACGGATCGTACACGTCCACGTGCGCATGGCAGGCGCGCAGTTCGTCGACGATCTCGCTGACCCGCGTGTTGCGCAGGTCCGGGCAATCCTCCTTGAACGTGATGCCGAGCACGAGAATGCGGCTGCCGACGACATTGATCTGCTTGAGCGCCATCAAGCGCAGGATTTGCGCGGCGACGTGCGCGCTCATGCCCTCATTGATGCGGCGCGCCGCGCTGATCAGTTCCGGATAATGGCGTGCCTCGCTGGCCTTGTGGATCAGGTAATACGGATCCACGCCAATGCAGTGGCCGCCGACGAGGCCGGGACGGAACTTGAGGAAATTCCACTTCGTGCCGGCGGCCTCGAGCACGGCCTCGGTATCGATGCCGAGCTTGCCGAAAATCAGCGCGAGCTCGTTGACCAGGGCGATGTTGACGTCGCGCTGCGTGTTCTCGATGGCCTTGGCCGCTTCGGCGATGCGGATGCTCGGCGCGCGATGCGTGCCCGCGCGCACGATGCGCCGGTACAGCGCATCGACGAACTCCGCCGCGGCGGGCGTGGACCCCGAAGTCACCTTGACGATGTCAGGCAGGCGCCGCTGCCGGTCGCCCGGATTGATCCGTTCCGGGCTGTAGCCGACGAAAAAATCGGTATTGAATTTCAGGCCGGAAACGCGCTCGAGCACCGGCACGCAGACTTCTTCCGTCGCACCGGGATAAACCGTGGATTCGTAGATCACCACGTCGCCGCGCTTGAGCGCCGCGCCGATCGTCTCGCTCGCGGACACGAGCGGCGACAAGTCCGGCATCTTGTGCGCAGTCACCGGCGTGGGCACGGCGACGATGGCGACGTTGCAATCCTTCAACGCCGCACCAGCGGCGCTGTAATGCAGTTTTTTTGCCGAAGCGAGTTCCGCCGCATCGACTTCACCGGTGGAATCGCGCCCGGCCTCGAGCTCGGCCACGCGCGCCGGATTGCGGTCGTAGCCCAGGGTCGGGAATTCGCGGCCCAGCGCGACCGCCAGCGGCAGGCCGACGTAGCCCAGGCCGATCACGCCGATGCGCGCGTCTTCCAGGCACAGGGGGAAATTCATGCGTGTTCGCCTGCACGGCGCACGCTGCGCCCGCGACCGATGCCGTAGTAGGCGATACCGGCGGCTTCGACGGCGGCCGGCTCATATACATTGCGGCCATCGAACACGACCGGCGCGTGCAATGCCGATTTGATGCGCGCGAAATCCGGGCTCCAGAAAGCTTTCCATTCCGTGACGACGATCAGCGCGTCGGCGCCATCCAGTGTCGCGTACATCTCATCGCACAAGGCGAGGTCCGCGCGCTGGCCATAGAGGCGTTGTGCTTCTTCGCCCGCTTCCGGATCGTACGCGCGCACCTTCGCGCCCGCGGCCCAGAGTTGCTCGAGCAGGCGCCGGCTCGGCGCCTCGCGCATGTCGTCGGTATTCGGCTTGAATGCAAGGCCCCACAGCGCGATCGTTTTCCCGGCGAGTTTGCCGGCGAAATGCCGATGCAGCAGTTCGAAGAGTTTCTCCTTCTGGTTGCGGTTGACGGTTTCCACCGCGTCGAGCACGCGCGCCTCGTAGCCGTGGCTGCGCGCGATGCGCTCCAGCGCCTGCACGTCCTTGGGAAAACACGATCCGCCGTAGCCGGCGCCGGGATAGATGAAGGAATAGCCGATGCGCGGATCCGAACCGATGCCGTGGCGCACGAGTTCGATATCCGCGCCCACGCGCTCGGCAATGTTCGCCATCTCGTTCATGAAACTGATCTTGGTTGCCAGCATGGCATTGGCGGCGTACTTGGTCAGTTCAGCCGAGCGCGTGTCCATCAACACGATGCGTTCGTGATTGCGGTTGAACGGCGCGTACAGCGCCTTCAGCAGTTCGATCGCGCGCGCACTGTGCGAGCCGATGACGATGCGGTCCGGGCGCATGCAATCCTTGACCGCGTCGCCCTCCTTCAGGAATTCCGGATTGGAGACGACATCGAATTCGTGCTTCGCGCCGCGCCGCGCGAGCTCCGCGGCAATCGCCTCGTGGACACGATCGGCGGTACCGACCGGAACCGTGGACTTGTTGACGACCGTGCGATAGCCGTCCAGGTGCGCGCCGATCGTGCGCGCGACCGTGAGCACGTGGGTGAGGTCCGCGCTGCCGTCTTCGTCCGGCGGGGTGCCGACGGCGATGAACAGCAACTGGCCGTGGGCGATGCCCTGCGCCGCGTCGGTGGTGAATGTCAGGCGTCCGGCAGCACGGGTGGACGCGACGAGTTCAGCCAGGCCAGGCTCGAAAATCGGCATCTTGCCGCGTTCCAGGTCGGCGATCTTGGCCGCATCCACGTCGACGCAAACGACGTCGTTGCCAACCTCGGCCAGACAAGTCCCGGTCACCAGACCCACGTAACCGGTACCGAACAGGGTTATCCGCATCGAAAATTCCAGGCGAATAGACAAGGGCGCGCATTGTACCAAGCCGCAGAAACGAAAAAGGCGCAGTTTCCTGCGCCCTTTCGTGAATCCGTGCGGAACCGGATCAGTTTTTCTTCGGCGCCGCGGGAGCGGCCGCTTCCGGCTTGTCGATGCTGATCAGCGTCACGTCGAAGATCAGGGTGGCATCCGGGCCGATCTGCGGCGGGCCATGTTCGCCATAGGCGAGCTTGGCGGGGATGAAGAACTTGTATTCCGAACCCACCGGCATCAGTTGCAGGCCTTCGGTCCAGCCCGGAATCACGTTCGCGAGCGGGAACTTGGCCGGCTGGCCGCGCTTGATCGAGCTGTCGAACTCGGTGCCGTCGATCTTGGTGCCGACGTAATTCACGGTGACGGTGTCGGTCTTGACCGGCTTGGCGCCCTTGCCTTCCTTGACCACTTCGTACTGCAGTCCGGAGGCTGTCACCTTCACGCCCTTCTTGGCCTTGTTCTTGGCGAGGAATGCGTCGCCTTCCTTCTGGTTCTTCTCGGCCTCGGCCTTCATCTTGGCTTGCTGCTCGCCGCGCAGCTTTTCCATGAACTCCTGGCGCACGGTCAGCGCTTCCGGCTCGGTCAGCGTGGTCTTCTCGCCCTTGAGCGTGGCCTCCAGCGCCTTGATGACCACATTGATGTCGATGTCATCCTTGATCGAACCCAGGCCCCGGCCCACGTCCATGCCGACCATGTAGCTGTATTCGGCCTTCTTGTCGCCCTTGAACTTGGCGTCGATGGCGGCCTTGTCGACCGCAGGCGCGGCAGCCGCCGCGGGCGCGGCATGCGCGGCCGGCTTGGAGTCGGCAGCGGCGGCGGAACCGGCGGCAAGCGCAGCGGCAACAGCCGCGGCGGTCAGGGTCTTGCGCAAAAACTTCGTCATGTGTGCTCCTGGATGGATGGTATTGCCGATCGAGCGGCATGCCTACGAATCGAGCGGGCCGCGTATTGTGCGGTTCCGGACCGCCGAAGGCAAACGGGTTCGTATTGGACTGCATCCGGCCCACGGGGTTCCCGGTCCATGCGTTAAAATTCGCCGATGATCCGTCTCGATAGCCTCACCCTGCGCCGCGGGCCGCAGGTTCTGCTGGAAAACGTGAACCTAGCCCTGCATGCCGGCTGGCGCGTGGGCATTACCGGCCGCAACGGCGCGGGCAAATCCAGCCTGCTCGCACTCGTTGCCGGCGAATTGGCGCCGGACGCCGGCCATTTCGAACGTCCGTCCAACTGGTCCATGGCCTGGGTGCGCCAGGAGGTTCCGGCGCTGGAAACGAGCGCGCTCGACTACGTGCTGGACGGCGACGCCGAACTGCGCACCATCGAACGCGACCTGGCCGCTGCCGAAGCCGCTCACGACGGCATGCGCATCGCCCACCTGCACGAGCGCCTGCACGCGATCGGCGGCTATGCGGCGCCCGCGCGCGCCGGCGCACTGCTGCATGGACTGGGTTTCGCACCCGGCGACGAGGACCGCCGCGTGGCGGAATTTTCCGGCGGCTGGCGCATGCGATTGAACCTCGCGCAGGCATTGATGTGCCGCTCGGATCTGCTGCTGCTCGACGAGCCGACTAATCACCTCGACCTTGACGCGGTGCTCTGGTTGCAGGACTGGCTGGCGCGCTATCCCGGTACCTTGTTGCTGATCTCGCACGACCGCGAATTCCTCGATGCCGTCGTCACCCATGTACTGGCCATCGCCGAGCGCCGTGCCGAGTTGTTCACCGGCGACCTTACCGGCTACGAACGCAAACGCGCCGAACAACTGTCGCAGCAAGCCGCCGCCTTCGACAAACAGCAACGCGAACGCGCGCATCTGCAGCATTTCGTCGACCGTTTCCGCGCCAAGGCAACCAAGGCACGGCAAGCGCAAAGCCGCATCAAGGCGCTCGAGCGCATGGTGGAAATCGCGCCGGTGCGCGCCGCCTCGACGATCCAGTTCGCCTTCCGCGAACCCGCACGCCTGCCCGCGCCCCTGCTCAAGCTCGATGGCGCCGCCGCCGGTTACGGCGCACGCCGCATACTCGACGACATCACACTGATTCTCGCCCCGGGTGACCGTATCGCCCTGCTCGGCGCCAACGGCGCGGGCAAATCGACTCTGGTGAAATTGCTGGCCGGACAAATCGCGCCGCTGGCCGGTGAACGCATCGCGGCGAAGGATCTCGCCATCGGCTACTTCGCCCAGCACCAGCTCGAACAACTGGACTCATCGGCATCCGCGGTGGCGCACCTGCTGCGCCTGCATCCCGCGCTCGGTGAAAAGGCCGCGCGCGATTTCCTCGGCGGATTCGGCTTTGCCGGAGAGCGTGCGCTGGAGCCGGTGGCGCCGTTTTCCGGGGGCGAGAAGGCGCGCCTGTGCCTTGCGCTGACGGTTTTCCAGCGCCCCAACTTGCTGCTGCTGGACGAACCGACCAACCACCTCGATCTGGACATGCGCGAGGCGCTGACTGAAGCGCTTAACGATTTCGCCGGCGCCGTGGTGCTGGTCGCGCACGACCGTGCCCTGATCCGTGCCTGCTGCGATACGCTGCTGCATGTCGGCGGCGGGCGCGTCGCCCCGTACGCCGGCGATCTGGACGACTACGCGCGCCAGGTATTGCGTGCCGCAAATACCAACGCAGCGACACCAGACAAGCCGGCATCGAACGACAAGCGCCGCGATTCAGGTCGCGATGGCCGCCGCGCGCGGGCGGACGAGCGTGCGCGCATAACGACGCTGCAACAGGAGTCGCAGCGACTCGAAAAGCGCATCGCCAAGGTCGAAGCGGACAAACGCCAGACCGATTCCGCGCTCGCCGATCCGGCCCTGTACGACGGCAGCCAATCCGCTCAAATGCAGAAGCTGACGCGACAGGCGGCAACGCTCGCTGCCGAGCTTTCGCAGCTTGAAGAGCAGTGGCTGTCGGCGCACGAGGCGCTGGAGCGAGAAACTTGACCGGCGCTCTGGCTGACGCTGTTTCTCGCTGTTTCTTATGGATTTTTCTGTTTCGCGGGTGCCGCAGTTTCCCTGAATGAATTTTTTGTGTGGAAGTTGCTTGACAAGTCTGACCTAGGTGTTATACTTTCATACAACACTAGTACGTCAAATCACTGGACGGGAGACACCCATGTACCTGCAAGCACTGCTGATCCGCGCCGCCGTAGCCGCCGCAACCGGCCTGCTGCTGATCGCCACGATTCTGATCGACACTAAAGGTTATGCCGCGCATGCAACCGCACCCGCCGCCACGGTCACGCAATCGAGCCGCAGCACCGCGCCGGCCCCGGTGACGCTGCCAACGATCCATGTGCGTCCGGCGGCAGCCGATCTCGCCGCCTCCGCGCCGCGCAACGATCGCACCAGGTTCGTCATCGAAGTGGCGATGCCCGATGTGCCCGTCAGTTCCGTTTCGACGTCGCTGCGCGGACCGGATATCGACATGCCGTACTATTCCTTCGGCAGGGTCCTGCCCCGGATCGGCAGCAAGGAATGAGCATGAGCATCGTTTGGAACGACAACGCGCCGATCTACCGCCAACTGCGCGACCGCGTGGTGGCGATGATCCTGGATGGCGTGCTCAAGCCCGGCGACGCCCTGCCTTCGGTGCGTCAGGTCGCGGCAGATTTTCAGCTCAATCCAATCACCGTTTCGAAGGGATACCAGGAACTCGTGGACGAACAACTCGTGGAAAAACGCAGGGGGTTGGGCATGTATGTGGCCGCTGGCGCACGTCAGGCGCTGCTGAAATCCGAACGCGAACGCTTCCTGCACGAGGAATGGCCGGCGCTGTTCGCGCGTATCCAGCGCATGAACCTGGACCTGGCGACGCTGATCAAGAATGCTGACAACAAGGGAGAAAAATCATGACTGCCGTCGTGCAGGCAAAAGGACTGTCCAAGCGCTACGGCAACACGGTCGCGCTGGACAACGTGAACCTGGACATCCAGCCGGGCCGCATTGTCGGCCTCGTCGGCCCCAACGGCGCAGGCAAGACCACGGCGCTCAAGGCCATCCTCGGACTGGCGGAATTCGACGGCCAGTTATCGGTGCTGGGAATGAATCCACGCACCCAACGTACCGAGTTGATGCAGCAGGTGTGCTTCATCGCCGACGTGGCCGTGCTGCCGCGCTGGCTGCGCGTGGGCGACGCGGTGGATTTCGTTGGCGGCGTGCATCCGCGTTTTTCGCGCGAAAAGTGCGAGAAATTGCTGGCACGCACGAAAATCAAATCGACCCAGCGCGTGCGCGAGTTGTCCAAGGGCATGATCGTGCAGTTGCACCTGGCCCTGGTCATGGCGATCGACGCCAAGCTGCTGATCCTCGACGAGCCGACCCTGGGCCTGGACATCCTTTACCGCAAGGAGTTCTACAACAACCTGCTTGGCGATTATTTCGATGAGCAGAAAACCATCCTCGTGACCACGCACCAGATCGAGGAAATCGAACACATCCTCACGGACCTGCTGTTCATCAAGGAAGGGAAGATCGTGCTCGACGCCACCATGGACGACGTCGGCGAGCGCTTCGCCGAAGTCATGGTCAACCCGGACAAGGCCGATGCCGCGCGCGCGCTCAAGCCGCTGCACGAGCGCCAGGTCTTCGGCAAGTCCATCTTCCTGTTCGACGGCATCGACAAGGCGCGCCTGGCCGAACTTGGCGAACTGCATAAACCGAGCGTCGCAGACCTCTTTGTCGCGACCATGCAAGGAACTTACGCATGAACACGATTACCCCAACCGGAAAATTCCTCTGGCAGGTCAAGCGCGAATTCTGGGAACACCGCGGCGGATTCCTGTGGACGCCGCTGATCATCGCGCTGGTCATGCTTGCCTTCATGGCGATGGGCCTGATCACCGCCGAATTCACCGCGCATCAGAATGGCTTCACCTTGAACGGCATCCATATCGATCAACTCGCGAGCCACATCGATCCCGATGCGATGGCGAAATTCCAGGGCGCGCTAGACGTCGGCCTGATCACGATGGGCATGCCGATCCGCATCGCCCTGTTCGTGGTCGTGTTTTTCTACGCGCTCGGCGCGCTTTACAACGACCGCGCCGACCGCAGCGTGCTGTTCTGGAAATCGCTGCCGCTGTCGGACACGCAGACTGTTCTCGCCAAAGTGACCGCGGGTCTGGTCGTCGCGCCGGCATTGGCCGTGCTCGGCATGATCACCCTGCAACTGGGTTTCCTGATCCTCATGACGCTTTATGCCGCCATTCACGGCATCAACGCCCTGCCGTATCTGTGGTCGCCTACGCATCTCATCGCGATGTGGGTAAAGCTCGCGGTGCTGATCCCGGTCAACGCGCTGTGGGCGCTGCCGACGATGGGCTGGTTGCTGCTGTGCTCGAGCTTCGCGCGCTCCAAGCCGTTTTTGTGGGCGATGACGCCGCTCATCGCGGGAGTGATCGTGTCATGGACTCAATTGACAGGATCCTTTTCATTCGGCGGCTGGTTCTGGCGGCATATTGTCGGCCGCCTGCTGCTCAGCCTGATGCCGGAGAGCTGGATCAATCTCGACGGCCTGCGCGCGCTCGAACACGCCAATGCGGATCCGGGCATCGCCCTGGGCAACCTGCTCTCGTTCGGAAGCATCGCCGAACAGTTCGCCACGCCGAATTTCCTGATCGGCGTCGCCGCCGGCGCAGTAATGATTGCGGCGGCCATCTGGCTGCGCCGTTCACGCGTCGAGGCTTATGCGTAACCCATCGAGGACCCGATCATGATCCGATTGCGAACATTGGGTGTGTTGGCACTGTGTGCAGCAACTGCCGCGTGCGGGCACGGTGATTCTGAATTCCAGCATCTGAGCGTGCTCGACGACAGCCACATCGCGGTGCATGCGCCGGGCCTCGCCGATGCGGTGGTCGATGCAGCCGGCACGCTGAGCATCGCCGGTACCCCGGTGACGCTCGATGCGGCACAGTCGCGAATCGCGGCACGTTATTTCTCCAGTGCCCTGGCACTGCGCAACGATGCCATGAAGACCGGCGCGGCCGGCGCCTCGACCGCGGCAACGGCCATCGCCAGCGTTGCCGAAGGACTGGCCTCGGGCAATCCGGATTCGATCGACGCCAAGGTGAACGCGAGCGCGGCGAAGGTCGAAGCCGCGGCCGATCGGGTGTGCGCGGACGTGCAGGCGTTGCGCAAGGCGCAAGACGATCTCGCCGCCGCGCTTCCGCAATTCAAGCCCTACGCAACGATTGCCGCGCACGCAGCGGACTCCTGCAAATCCGATTGAACAGACCGCCCAACGCGGCGCGAACCGCTGAAGAACCGTCGCGAGCGATGACAGGTCGCGTGCCGTCAGCGCGCAGGAACCGGAGTGTACTTTTGCGTACATGAGGATTCCGAGCACTGCCGGCGCGCGAGATGTCGAGCGCAGCAGGTTATTCAGCAGTTCGTCACTTGATCGTGTCGGACAACACCCGGTACGCGTTTCCGCCCTGCTTCTTCAGCCCGATCTGGCCAAGGTCGATCGAGCCGACCAGCCAGTAGCGCGCGAGTTGTCCACCGACGCGCCGCACCACCAGCGCCGCGCCCTCGCCTGTGTAGACGATGTCGCCCTGGCGCAGATCCGCGGGCGCCAGCGTATCGGCGATATCGCGGCCTTCCGCGTAGGTGTCCTGCAGCGACTTGCGCACGGCCGATGCAGCCGCCGGAACCGCGGCAGTCAGGGAACCGCCGCCGCGCGTACGCAGCACCGGCGCGGCGTTCGTGTCGATCGCGCGCAACACCGTGTAGCGGCCTTCGCCGTTCGGCGACAGTTCGATGCGATCCAGATTCAGGTCGCCCTGCAGCCAGAAGAATTGCAGGCGCGTGCTGCCGCGGCGCACGACGCCGCGCAGATCGCCATTGACGTAGACCATATCGCCGGTCTGCAACTGGCCGACCTGCAAATCGCCGTCGGCAGGGCGGCCGTCGTTGAGGTGCTTCAGCATGTTGTTGCGCGCCGCCTCGCGCTTGTCGGCGGCGGCCTTTTCGGCAGCGGCCTTGTCCGCCGCAGCCTTCGCGGCAGCGGCCTTCTCGGCAGCTGCCTTGTCCGCTGCAGCTTTCTCGGCGGCGGCTTTTTCCGAAGCGGCCTTATCCGCGGCAGCTTTCGCGGCGGCGGCCCGCGCCGCAGCGCGCTCCGCGGCAGCTTTCTCGGCGGCGGCTTTTTCCTGTGCCGCCCTGTCTTCGGCAGCCTTCTGCGCCGCGGCCCTGTCGGCAGCGGCCCTGGCTGCTTGCGCTTGCGCGTCCGCCGCCGGTGCCGCCGGCTTGGTCGGCGCGGCATCGACGACCTTCACCAGTACGTTCTCGAAGAAACCATTGTTCGTCTTGATCGCAACGTCCGCCGCTCCGGCGTGCAGCTTGGCCGCAATCTTGGCCTGCCAATAATCCGGCGCCGTGACTTCCAGCGACTTGCCGGCCGCAGCAGCCTGCTGGGCGATGCCGGAGAGTTTCGCGTCGCCCGCGCCGGACAGGAAGTCCTTGCCGCTGACGTCGACCTGCTGCGCCAGTGCCGCACCGGCGAAAAACATCGCCAGCAAAGGTATAAATTTGTACATGTTCAATCTCCAGCACCCTGTTGAAAATCGGTTTGCGAGTCTGCCACCGTGCGCCGTGCGCACAAGTGACGTTCGGCACATCAGCCCCCGGAGGATCCGCCGTGCACGCCGCCCTGCGTCAACGCCATCGGATCGAGCAATTGCTTCAGTTTCGCCTTGGGCAGACCCGTCGTCTCCAGCGCCACATCGAGGATCGGCCGGCCCTGCTTGTACGCCTGCTTGGCCGTGGCCGCGCCCTTGTCGTAGCCGATCACGGCATTGAGCGCAGTAACCAGAATCGGATTCTTGTCCAACGCCTGCCGGATCTTGTCCTGGCGCACCTTGAAACCGGCGATGGCCTTGTCCGCGAGCAGACGCGACGCGTGCGCCAGGATCCCGATGCTTTGCAGCAAATTCAATGCCACCACCGGCAGCATCACATTGAGCTGGAAATTGCCGGACTGGCCGGCAATCGTGATCGTCGCGTCGTTGCCGATGACCTGCGCGCAGACCATCGCCATCGCCTCCGGAATCACCGGATTGACCTTGCCCGGCATGATCGACGAACCCGGCTGCAGTGCGGGCAGTTCGATTTCGCCCAGGCCCGCGAGCGGACCCGAATTCATCCAGCGTAAATCGTTCGCGATCTTCATCAGCGCGCAGGCCAGCGTCTTCAACTGGCCGGACAGTTCCACCGCCGCGTCCTGCGAGGACAGACCCTCGAAGAAATTGCCGGCTGACTCGAACTTCACGCCGCTCAGCTTCGTCAGTTCCTTGCAGATCGCCGGGCCGAGCCTCGCATCCGCATTGATGCCGGTGCCGACCGCGGTGCCGCCCTGCGGCAGGCGGCGCACGCGCTTGAGCGCGTCGTGCAGGCGCTCGATGCCGGATCCGATCTGCGCCGACCAGCCGGACAATTCCTGCCCGAACGTGACCGGCATGGCGTCCATCAGGTGCGTGCGCCCGGTCTTGGCGACCCTTGCCAGTTCCCTGGCGCGCTTGTCGATGGCCTTCTTCAGGTGCGCCAATGCCGGCAGCAATTGTTCGGAAACGGTCAGCGCGGCGCTGACATGCACCGCGGTCGGAATCACGTCGTTCGAGGACTGCCCGTTGTTGACGTCGTCGTTCGGATGCACTTTCGTGCCCGCCGCCGCGCACAGGTGCGCGATGACTTCGTTCGCATTCATGTTGCTCGATGTGCCCGAGCCGGTCTGGAATACGTCAATGGGAAACTGCGCGTCGAACTCGCCGGCGACCACGCGTGCGGCCTGCCTGCGGATCGCCTTCGCTTTCGCCTTGGACAAATGCCCCAGGTCGGCATTCGCCTGCGCGGCGGCAGACTTGATCAGGCCCAGCGCGCGGATAAATTCGCGCGGCATGACCAGTCCGGAAATCGGGAAGTTGTCCACCGCGCGCTGCGTCTGCGCGCCCCACAGCGCGGCTGCCGGGACTTTCAACTCGCCCATGCTGTCGCGCTCGATGCGGAAATCGGCCATCGAAAAACTCCATCAAACCCGGTCGGTAACGAGCCCGGGATTATAGCCCCTCGGTGTATCATTTGCGCTTTGACGCCAGAGCCCACCATGCAGCCTTCACCGCTTACCGCCCTGTCACCGCTGGATGGCCGCTACGCCGCCAAAGTGGAAGCGCTGCGCCCGATATTCAGCGAATTCGGCCTGATGCAGCGCCGCGTGCGCGTCGAGATTCAATGGCTGGTGGCGTTGGCCGGGGAGAAGGCCATTGCCGAAGTGGGTGCGCTGTCCGCCGGCACGCGGCAGTTCCTGACGACGCTGGCCGATGCATTTTCGTTGCAGGACGCCGAGCGCATCAAGGCCATCGAGGCGACCACGAACCACGACGTCAAGGCGGTCGAGTATTTCATCAAGGAAAAGATCGGCCAGGAAAAAACGAAAATCGGCG
>DATIVQ010000052.1:0-8166 GCA_035465735.1 Rudaea sp. | reverse complement strand
GATGGCATCGATCAGGGCGATGCCGATGCGGGTGTCGCGCGGGCTGAAGTGGCCCAGGTGCAACTGCCACAACAGGTGGTCCTGCAGGGTGTCCTCGGAGCCGGGTTGGTCGGCCTCGCCGACGTCGCCGTGGTAGGTGCCGGGCGATTCCTGCCACGGCTCGGCGTCGTACTCCCATGGCGGTTCCGGCTCGGGCGTGGCCTCGCCGGCGCCGGCCTCGCCCGGTGCGGATGGCGCCGGGGCCGTGGCATCCTCCTGCCAGTCCAGCAGCGGATTGCTCGCCACCGCCTCGGCCACCTCGGCTTCCAGTTCGGTCGCCGACAGTTGCAGCAGGCGGATCGCCTGACGCAGTTGCGGGGTCAGGACCAGGTGCTGCTGCGTCGCGGCGGACAGGCGTTGCTTCATTCGCCCGCAGCATAGCGCCCGCGATGCGAAAAGAATGTTCGGAGCGCGTTGTTTCCGGCGTCGCGATGCTGCCCGCCATCAGCAGCGGGCTGGGGACGCGAGGAGCGCCGCGTTACAGCCGGAAGCTGTCGCCCAGGTAGACCCGGCGCACGTCCGGGTTCTCCAGCAGCTCGGCGGGCGAACCCTGCGCCAGCACGCCGCCTTCGGCGAGGATGTAGGCGCGGTCGCAGATGCCCAGCGTTTCGCGCACGTTGTGATCGGTGATCAGGATGCCGATGCCGCGCGCGCGCAGCTGTTTCACGATGCGCTGGATTTCCACCACCGAAATCGGATCGATGCCTGCGAAGGGTTCGTCGAGCAGCATGAAGCGCGGCTTGGCGGCCAGCGCGCGGGTGATCTCCACGCGCCGGCGTTCGCCGCCGGACAGGCTCACGCCGCGGCTGTCGGCGATGTGCGCAATCTGCAGTTCGTCGAGCAGCGATTCGAGCTCCGCGCGGCGGCCGGCGGCATCCAGATCCTCGCGCAACTCCAGGATCGCCAGCACGTTCTCGGCCACGGTCAGGCGCCGGAACACGGAGGGTTCCTGCGGCAGGTAACCGACGCCGAGTCTGGCGCGCGCATGCATCGGCATCTGCGTGATGTCGCGGTCGTCCAGGCTGATGCGGCCGGCGTCGGCGCCGATCAGGCCGACCACCATGTAGAACGTGGTCGTCTTGCCGGCGCCGTTCGGGCCGAGCAGGCCGACGACTTCGCCCTGTTCGAGCGCGAAGTCGAAGTCGCGCACGACGGCGCGGCCGCGAAAGCTCTTCTGCAATCCGGTCGCGGCCAGCATCAGTGTGTTTCGGCTGCCGCGGCCTTGCTGCAGTCGGTGTCGGCGGCCGGCTTGGCTTGCTGGCTCTTGGGCTGCATCACCATGTGCACGCGGCTCGAGGGTGAAGCGTCGCCGCTTTCCATCTCGCCGGTATTCGTGTTGTAGCGCATGCGCTGGCCATGGAATTCGCCCTTGCCGTGCTGGATCACGGTGACGTTGCCGGTGAGCAGGGCGATGCCGCTGAGGTTGTCGTAATCGATCGTGTCCGCGTCGGCCGTCATCAGGCCGCAATCGCCATCGTGCAGCTGCTGCAGGTGCGCGGGCTTGCCGGCGAACAGGACGCGCGTCAGGCTGCCGGTGTTGCCGTTCGCGTCAGCGACACCGGATGGATTGCGGTAGATCGTGGCGTGGTCGGCATGTGCCTGCATCGAACCTTGCGTCATCACCACGTTGCCGTCGAGTTTGGTGATGTCCGGATCGTTCGCTTTGCCGGTAAGGCTTTGCGTGGATTGCCAATGGTCGGCATCCACGTTCAACGGTTTGGAGCGGTCGGTGCTTAGGGCGAACACGGCCTGCGCCGCGCATACGGCGACGATACAGGCGATCCATCGAATCGGATTAGCGGTGCTTGGCATGATCGGAAGGCAGCATCGTCGAGTGGACGTCGGACAACAATTGCACGGATTTCAATCCCAGGTCGGCCTGCAAGCCGACGCCGCGGACGATGCGTCCGGGCTCGGTGATCGTGGCCGGGGCCTGGGTTTGCATGGTTTTTCCCTGCGCCGAGGATAAGACCTGGCCCTTGCCGGGGGAAGTCACGGTCAGGTCCGAGGTCAGCAATTGCGCGGGCGGCGTGCCGGGGGCGGGCAGGCGCTGCATGTCGACCTTGCCTTCGAGCTTCATCAGCGTACCGTTCTTGTTGACCCAGGCCGAAGCGGAAGTGCCCTTCCACAGGTGCTGGCCGTTGTCGATGATCGTGTATTTCGGCGCATCCACGAAGATCGAACCGTCCTCGGCCCGGCGCACCAGGCGCGGACCCGCCACGCTGAAGCTGTGCTGTCCTTGCGCGTCGAGCGCGTCGATGGAAAAGTCGGCGAGTGTGTAGTCCGAACGCGGCGGCCCGACGAAGGCCGGCATGGCCTCGTGCGGCGCGAAAACCCACACTAGGATCTGCGTGCCTAGCGCAAGCACGGCCAGTACCGCGATGGCGACAACGAGGCGGCGCTCCATCAGGCGAATCTGGCCAGTTCGGCCTCGGCCTTGCCGTGCGCGGCGAGCAGCAGATCGCAGACCTCGCGCACGGCGCCTTCGCCGCCGCGCGCCTGCGTGCGCCAGCGCGCGCGTTCGCGCACCCACGCATGCGCGTTGGCCACGGCGATGGACAACCCGACGCGCTGCATGATGGCCAGGTCCGGCAGGTCGTCGCCGCAGTAGGCGCATTGCTCCGGCACGAGCTTGAGCGCATGGATGAGGTGTTCGTAGCAGGCGAGCTTGTCTTCCTGGCCCTGATAGACGTGGGCGATGCCCAGTTCCGCCGTGCGCTCGGTGACCATGTGGCTCATGCGCGCGGTGATGATCGCGACCTCGATGCCGTTCGCCATCAGACGCTTGAGGCCGAAACCGTCATGAACGTGGAACGCCTTGCTCTCGCGGCCGTCGTCGCTGTAGTACAAGCGCCCGTCGGTGAGCACGCCGTCGACGTCGAACAGCGCAAGTTTGATCTTCGCGGCGCGCTCACGGATATCGCCCGGCAAATCGTTGAGATGCGAGTAGGGCACGTCGCTCAGACCACGCGCGCGCGCAGCAGATCGTGGATGTTGAGCGCGCCAACCACGCGATTGTCCGCATCGACCACGAGCAGGGCATGGATCTTGTGTGCCTCCATCAGGCGCGCAGCCTCTACCGCGAGCTTGTCGGCGCCGATGGTCTTGGGATGCGCGGTCATCAGCGCCGTGACCGGCGTGGTGCGCAGATCGATCGTCTGGTTGTCGACGGCGCGGCGCAAGTCGCCGTCAGTGAACACGCCGAGCAGGTGCTCCGCAGCGTCGACGATGGCGGTCATGCCCAGGCCCTTGCGGGTCATTTCCATCAGCGCTTCGGAAAGGCTGGCCGTGGCGCCGATGCGCGGGACCGCTTCGCCCATGTGCATCACGTCGGCGATGTGCAGCAGCAAGCGCCTGCCAAGGGTTCCGGCCGGATGCGAGCGTGCGAAATCCTCGTCGGTGAAGCCGCGTGCCTCGAGCAGGGCGATCGCGAGCGCGTCGCCCATCACCAGCGCCGCCGTGGTGCTGGCGGTGGGTGCGAGATTGAGCGGGCAGGCTTCGGCCGGAACGCTTGCGTCCAGATGCACGTCGCTCATCGCGGCGAGCGAGGAAGCCGGGTTGCCGGTCATCGCCACCAGCGGAATGCCCTGGCGCTTGATAACCGGCAAGATCGTGAGCAACTCATCGGTCTCGCCCGAGTTGGACAGCGCGAGGACCACGTCTTTCTGCGTGATCATGCCGAGGTCGCCGTGGCTGGCCTCGCCCGGATGCACGAAGAACGCCGGCGTGCCCGTAGAGGCGAGCGTGGCGGCGATCTTGCGCGCGATGTGCCCGGACTTGCCCATGCCCGATACGACCACGCGGCCAGGGCAATCGAACATGAGCTGGCAGGCGCGCAGGAAGTTGTCGTCGATGCGCGTGCGCAAGGCTTCGATCGCGCGCGCCTCGATG
Source organism: Rudaea sp. (assembly GCA_035465735.1). Lineage (GTDB taxonomy): Bacteria > Pseudomonadota > Gammaproteobacteria > Xanthomonadales > Rhodanobacteraceae > Rudaea. The sequence goes on along the minus strand of DATIVQ010000052.1, from coordinate 4,236 downwards.
TCGACGACATTGGTCGCGCTGCGCTTGAGCACCGCCGCGTCGAGCAACGGGTTGCTCAGCGGGTTCTCGGCAAGCGACTGCAGGCGGGCGTTCATGACGTATGGACCGGGCAGGAAGGCGGGATTGAGCAGGGAAATGGCGGGATCGTCCCGCTGCGGGTATCTGCGGCCAAGGATTTTGAGTACCATGCGCAACCTTATCGCGTATTGTAACCGACGAACCCCTTCTGGCGAAGACGATTCAGGGTCGCGCCGCGTCGCAGCCGCCCCCATTCCGCCATATTCCGAGCCGCGCATGGACACCCGCAGCATCCAGACTTTGATTGAACAGGGCCTGCCCGGCGCCACGGCGCAGGTGGAAGGCGACGATGGCGTGCATTTCGAGGCCACCGTGATTTGCGCCGCCTTCGCCGGCAAGCTGCCGCTGGCGCGGCATCGCATGGTTTACGCCACCCTGGGCGAGCTGATGGGCGGCGAGATTCACGCGTTGTCCCTGAAAACACTGACGCCCGAAGAAGCGTCGCGGAACAAGAGTTAGCAATGGCAAAAATCGTAATCAGCGGCGGCGAACCGCTCAGCGGCGACGTCTGGATTTCCGGTGCCAAGAACGCGGTGCTGCCGATCCTCGCCGCAACCCTGCTCGCCGACGAGCCGGTGTCGATCGGCAACGTGCCGCATCTGCACGACGTGACGACGACGATGGAACTGCTCGGCCAGATGGGCGTGTCGCTGACCATCGACGAGCGCATGAAGATCCATGTCGATCCGCGCCCGGCCAACCGCTATTTCGCGCCTTACGACCTGGTCAAGACCATGCGCGCGTCCATCCTCGTGCTCGGCCCGCTGGTGGCGCGCTTCGGCGAAGCCGATGTTTCCCTGCCCGGCGGTTGCGCAATCGGTTCGCGGCCGGTGGATCAGCATATCCGCGGACTGGAAGCGCTCGGCGCGACGGTCACGGTCGAGAATGGCTACATCAGGGCGCGGGCGAAACGCCTGCGCGGTGCGCGCATCGTCATGGACCTGGTCACGGTTACCGGCACCGAAAACATCATGATGGCGGCGGCGCTCGCGCAGGGCACCACGATCATCGAGAACGCGGCGCAGGAACCGGAAGTGGTGGACCTTGCGCATTGCATCAACGCGATGGGCGGCAAGATTTCGGGCGAGGGTACCGCCACCATCGTCATCGAAGGCGTGGATCGCCTGCATGGCACCCAGTACGACGTGCTGCCCGATCGCATCGAAACCGGCACCTTTCTCGTGGCCGGCGCGATCACCGGCGGGCGCGTCATGGCCAAGCGCGCGCGCCCGCGCACGCTCGACGCAGTACTGCAAAAACTCGAAGACACCGGCGCACACGTCGCCACCGGGGATGACTGGATCGAAGTGGACATGCGCGGCAAGCGGCCGCGCGCGGTCGACGTGACCACGGCGCCGTATCCGGCGTTTCCCACCGACATGCAGGCGCAATTCACCGCGCTCAACACCGTCGCCGAAGGCGTCGGCACGATCACCGAGAACGTGTTCGAGAACCGCTTCATGCACGTACATGAACTCGAACGCCTGGGCGCCGACATCCGCCTGGAGGGCAATACCGCCGTGGTCAAGGGTGTGCCGGAAATGTCCGGCGCGCCGCTGATGGCCACCGACCTGCGCGCGTCCGCGTGCCTGGTGCTGGCCGGACTCGTCGCCAAGGGCGACACCACGGTCGACCGCATCTACCACATCGACCGCGGCTACGAGTGCATCGAGGAAAAGCTCGGCACGCTCGGTGCGAAGATCCGGCGCCTGCCATCGTGAGCGTGTCGCCGCGCCTGCGCGGTGCGCTCGTCCAATTCGGCGTTACGCTGGCGGCGGTCCTTGTCGGACTCGGCGCCTACGCGCTCTACAACCGGCCGCAACGGCAGGCGACGCAGGTGCAGATCGAGGCGCTACGCAGACAGGCCGAGCGTACGCGCGCGGAGGCGGCCGCACTCGCCCGCCAGTCGGGTGCGCTTGCCGACCAGGGCACCGCGCTGGGTCGCCAGGTCGAGGAAGAACACCAGCGCGCGAGCGCGGAACGCGAGCGCTATCTCGCGGCAGCCTTGCTTGCCGAGGGTTTTGTTGCGGCGTCGAACGCAAAGACCGCCGTCGCCGAGTACTACATGAATTACGGCAAGTTGCCGGCGTCAAACCGGGACATCGGCTTGCCGGCCGCCGACCGCTTTCGCGGGCAGTCGCTCCGCAGCATGGCGATTGCGGCCGGCGGACGCATCACACTGACATACGATGCCAAGTCCGGCGTCGACGGTGGCACCATAGAGCTCGTACCGGATACGAGCAATCCGGCGATGGGGATCCGTTGGCGCTGCGTGACCTCGAGCTACGAGCACATCACGGTGACGATCCCGCAGTGTGAATTCCAGGCGCGTGAGCCGCACAGTTGAACGCAGCCGGCGCACATCGCCGCAAGGTTGGTCGCAGGCAGTTCGCAGCGTTCTTCGCGCGGCAGACGAGTGTTTCCGCAGTCAGTTGTGCTGAACGTATTTTCCGCGCGCGATGGGCTGCCGGCGCTCAACGCTGTTTGCGCTCCATCACGATCGTCGAACCGTCGTGCTGAACCTGTTCGACCCGCAGCGGCAACACGCCCGCACCCGGTGCATACCAGGACTTGACCTTACCCGGTGCGTCGGTGCGATCGATTTCGGTCGCCGGATAGCGCCCATCCGCGAGGTCGATGACGGCGCCGCCGCGGACCACATACTGCTGCATTTCCACGCGATCGCGCACGGCGACCGGCAGCGTCGCCGACTTCGCGCCATCGGCCAGCGCCAGGCCCAACGCTACCGCCACCGCGCTGCGGTCGATGGCGCCCGCCTGCGTGGCGTAGCGGAACTCCTTGCCATTGTCGCGCACGCGGATCTGATTTGAGTGCCAGTCGAAGTCGACGCGGCGTCGCTTGTGCTTGATCGCGGCGTCCTGCTCGTAGTCGTAACGCAGGCCCTGCAGGACGCCGGCGCGCAGGCTGAACACCGATTCCTCGCGTACGTCCAGGCCCAGCAGCCTGGCCACGCCGTTCGTGCCGCGGGTCTCGCTGCGCAGGGTCCAGGTGCCGTCGGCATTGGCGGCGAGCACATACGTCGCCGTGCCGACGCCCTTGCCGTCGCGCGACACGGTGTACGTCGCGCGTTCGGGTTTCAGGGCCGTGCCGGCGCAGGCCGACGCGGACAGGGCAAGCAGGCAGGCGGCAAGAAACAGGTTGCGCATGGGACATCTCGCTCGAACGTATCGCGCAGTCTGGACACGCTTGCCTGAACGCTATCCGACCACGCCCAAGGTCCCGCCGGCTCGCAGCTTCAGCGGCGCGGCGAGCGGCATGCCATCGAATTCAACCACATCCCGGCCGAGCACGACGCGTCCACGCGCGATCAAGTCCACGCTGGCCACGAGCAGGCGGTGTTCCAGCGGTAGCAGGCGTGCGGCGATCGTCGCGGGACTGTCGTCAGAACGTATCGGCATTTCCACCTGCGCGATGACCGGGCCGCCGTCGAGCTGGGAAGTGACGAAATGCACGCTGGCGCCGTGAACGCTATCCGCGGCTGCGAGCGCGCGCGCATGCGTGCGCAGGCCGGGATATTTCGGCAACAGGGAAGGGTGGATATTGATCATGCGCCCACGCCATTCGTTCACCACGGCCGTGTCGATCACGCGCATGTAGCCGGCGAGTACGATCAAATCCGGCGCGTAGCCGGCAACGCGTGCGAACAAGGCGCGGTCGAAAGCGGCGCGATCGGGAAAATCCGTGGGCGCCAAGGCCACGGCATCGATGCCGGCCTCGCGCGCGCGCGCCAGCGCGTGGGCCGCGGGTTTGTCGGAGAGCAGGGCGCGGATCCGGATCGGCAATTCACCCTGGCGTTGGGCGTCGAGCAGTGCCGCGAAATTGCTGCCGCGGCCGGAGGCGAGCACGACGACATCGAGCATGGGCGCCGACTTAGGAAATGTGCACGCGTTCGTCGCCGCGCGCAGGCACGATCTCGCCAATGTTCCACGCCGGCAAGCCGAACTCGGCCAGCGCGGCGATGCTGGCGCCAGCCGCATCGCGCGGCACGATCAAGGTGTAGCCGATGCCGCAGTTGAACGTGCGCCACATTTCCGGTTGGGCGATGTTGCCTTCACGCTGCAGCCAGTCGAACACGGCTGGCTGCTTCCAGGTCGAGGAATCGAGCGCGAGGCCGAGCGCGTCGGGTACCACGCGGAT
>DATIVQ010000051.1:0-4354 GCA_035465735.1 Rudaea sp. | reverse complement strand
CGGCGGCACCGCGGCGACAGTAATCGGCGACACCGGCAAGCTCAATCAATACGTGCTGTCGAAAACGCCCGAGCAATTGCGCGCGGACAACGAAAAGCGCCTGCTCGCGCTGTGCACCGACGAAACCGCGGTACGCGGGTTCCTGCGCCGCGGCGGCTTCACCGACACGCTGCGCACCGCGCTCGTGCAGACCCTGGAAAAACTCGCGCCGAAATCCGGCTGCAACGGCCTGCTCGAACTCGCCGCGAAGACGCACGGCGAAGTCGAGGCGCGCTATCTCGTCAATGCGCTCAAACTGATCCAGCAGCAACCCGACGCGGAAGGCGGCGAACTGCTCACGGCAGGCGCGGCGATCGCCTGGCGTACGCCGGCGGCGAAACTGATCCTGCCGCTGCCGGTGGATTACCTTTCCTGGAACACGGACCTGGCCGCTTTCTTCAATCGGCCATCGTTGCGCGCCGCGAACAAGCTCGTGCTGATTGGCGGCGAGGCGTCGATGCTGGCACAGCGCCAATTGACCGAACACGGTTGGAGCCTGCAGTTGCGCGCGCCCTATGCCGGCGCGCCGGCCTACGCTCGCTTCGGCGAATTCACCGTCGGCGCACGCTGAACGCCATCATTGCGGCGCGACTTCGATCTTGTCCAGTTGGTCGTCGTAGTAAGTCCCGCCGCTGGCGAAGATCAGAAAGTTACCCACCTCCCCGTGGTGGCGCCGGACCGGCCGCGACATGCGCGCGGTCCGATCGCCAAGGTTATAGAATAAATTGCGTCATTGCCGGCGCTGGCGCAATGGGGAGATGCGCGCAGCCGAGGGATTGTCCGGCGGGCTTTCCGGGGAATTTCATGCGGATACTGATCGTCTCGTTGTCGCCGTTGTGGAAGGAGCCGCCACGGCTGGCGCGCGCGCTGGCCGAACAGGGTGCGGCCGTCGCCAGCCTCGCCATTACCGGCAGCCTGCTCGATTACTCGCGCTTTATTGCACGGCGCTTTCGGCTCAGCGACGATTCCCCACCGCAGGACGACGAACTCATTGCCGCAATCGGCGATTTCGCACCCGATGTCCTGCTGCCGGGCGACGAGCGCAGCGTGCGCTGGCTGCATGCCGTGTATCGGAAAGCGGCGGTCGACGCGTCGGTGAAGGCATTGATCGCCGCATCGCTTGGCGATCCACAGTGGTATGGGCGCACGACCGACAAACTCGCCATGTCCGGGCTGGCGCGCGAGTTGGGCATTTCGCAACTGGAAACCGCAGCGCTGACCTGCGCCGAGGATGCTTACGCCTTCGTGCAGCACCATGGCTGGCCGGTCGTCATCAAGGCCTGCCGCGGCTTTGCCGGCATCGATGTCCATCCGTGCGCCAACCTGCGCGAATTGCGCCAAACCCTGCGCGAATTCCACGCACAAACCCCTCGCCTGATCCAGCGCTTTGCGCCCGGGATCACCTGGATGGCCGCCTTCGTCGCGCATCGAGGCGACGTGCTCGGCGCACTGATCGCAGAAAAACAGCGCCAGCATCCGGCCCTGACCGGACCCAGCACGATCGTCCGGTTCGCGCACGATCCGGCCATGCTCGAGTCGGCGCGTACCCTCGTGCGCCGGCTCGGTTACAGCGGTTTCGGAAGCGTCGATTTCCTGCGCACGGAAGGCCGCGATCCGCTGTTCATCGAGTTCAATCCGCGCGCGACACCGATCTGCCATCTCGGCGGAAGACTCGGCGTGGACCTGGCCCGCGCCTTCGTGCATGACCGCGCCTGCGATAGCACCGCAATGCGCAACGAACGCGTCGCGCTGTTCCCGCAGGAGCTGCAGCGCGATCACAGCGGCGCCGACCTGATCGGCTGCTGGCATGACATTCCCGAAGACGAACCGGAACTCGTCGCCGCCATGCTGCCTGCCTGACGCCGCGGGCATTGGCCGGATTCGCATAATCGCGGACAATGCCCCTTTCCCCGCAGGAAGGCCCCATGGACAACGCCACCTACGCCCGGCTAACGGCCGAACTCGACGCCATCCGCGCACAGGGCCTGTACAAGACCGAACGCATCATCGCAACAAAACAGTCGGCTTCGATCAAGACCAGCGACGGTCGCGAAGTGTTGAACTTCTGCGCCAACAATTACCTCGGCCTCGCCGACAATCCGCAGATCATCGCCGCCGCGAAACACGCGCTGGACACGCACGGCTTCGGCCTCGCGTCGGTACGCTTCATCTGTGGCACGCAGGATCTGCACAAGCAACTGGAAGCCGCGATCGCGAAATTCTTCGGCACCGACGACGCGATTTTGTATACCTCGTGCTTCGACGCCAACGGCGGCCTGTTCGAGACCATCCTCGGCGAAGAGGACGTGGTGATTTCCGATGCGCTCAACCACGCCTCGATCATCGACGGTATCCGCCTGTGCAAGGCCGAGCGCCGGCGCTACGCCAACAGCGACATGGCGGAACTCGAAAAGCACCTGCAGGAAACGCAAGGCAAGCGCACGCGCCTGATCGCCACCGATGGCGTGTTCTCGATGGACGGCACCATCGCCAAACTCGATGAAATCGTCGCGCTGAAGAAGAAGTACAACGCGCTGCTGATGGTGGACGATTCGCACGCCACCGGCTTCGTCGGCCCGACCGGGCGCGGCTCGGCGGAACTGCATGGCGTGCTGGACGAGGTCGACGTGTTCACGTCCACCCTTGGCAAGGCACTCGGCGGCGGCTCCGGCGGCTTCACGACCGGAAGGCGCGAGATCATCGACCTGCTGCGCCAGCGCTCGCGCCCCTACCTGTTCTCGAACACCCTGCCGCCGCCGCTGGTCGCCGCCTCGATCAAGGTGTTCGAAATGCTGTCCTCGAGTTCGGCACTGCGCGACAGGGTCAACGCGAACGCGCTGTACTTCCGCGAGCAAATGACGAAAGCCGGCTTTAACATCAAGCCCGGCACGCATCCCATCGTGCCGGTGATGCTCTACGACGCCAAGCTCGCCCAGCAGTTCGCGGCAGACCTGCTTGACGAAGGCATCTACGTGATCGGCTTCTTCTTCCCCGTCGTCGCGCAGGGCCAGGCGCGCATCCGCACGCAGATGAGCGCCGCGCACACGCACGAGCAGATCGACCGCGCCGTGGCGGCGTTCACGAAAGTGGGGAAGAAACTTGGCGTGATTACCTAATGTCGGCTGTCGCGACGCAGTGGCACCGAGGCGATCAGCAAAAGCGCGCCGAACACGACGAACACCCAGAAGAACGGAATGTGCGTGTAGATGACAATCGCCACGCCGGCAACGATATAGAAAACGGCAATCGCGTCCGCCGGGAAGAAGATATCGCGCGCACCGCGGCGTGACCGCCACCAAGTCCAAATCACGGTTGCTCCGAACGCCAGCATGCAACCGCTGACGAAATACCACACGGCGACGATCACCGCCGCCATCGATGCATCGATGGCGGGAGATGCGGCCAGGACACGGCCAAGCTGTGGGGCGTGCGACCCATGGCCGAACGCGCCGAGTCCGATCAGCACGCCGGTGACCAGATAGACGATGGATGCGAGCCGACGGATCATGGTGGCTTTCCCCGAAATGAAATCAGCGTGTAGATTTTCGTAATACCGCCGCTCTCCGTACAAGACTTTCCGGAGGCCAGTAGCGTTCGCGATCGTAGTATTCGGACATGGCCGGGACATCCGCCGGCAGGCTCATCCACGGCTGCTTGGTGGATGTAAAAATGTGGATATCCGGCGCGACGCTGCGCGCGCCGTCCAGCGTGCCTACGCGCACGAAACGGAACAAGGGTCCCGCGCCGGCGTAGGTGCTCCACAGCGCGATCCGGCAATGGGGGCAGCGCGAAATCTTCTGGCCCTTGCCGCTGTTCGAGGGCGTATCGATGACCTCGACCTCGCCGTGCAGCAGCTCGACACGATCGGCCTCGATCAGCGCGTTGAGCACGAATGCCGATCCCGTTTCGCGCTGGCACCAGGTGCAGTGGCAGCAGTGCACGAACATCGGCGCGGCAGTCATGCGGTAGCGCACGTGGCGGCAGGTGCAGCCGCCTTCCATCGGATAGATCGCATTCGGCATGTTCGACTCCCGGCAACTCGCCGCATGATATCCGCGCCACGCCGGTGACGCATCGGTCAGGCTGGTCCCGCTTTCAGAGCCAGCGCCTGATTTTTTCGTACACCGGCTTGCGATCGAGCAGGTCCAGGTGGTTCATGCCATAGCCAACCCAGCATCGCGACTTCGGTAACCCCAGGCTGCGGCGCGCATCGGCGTGCAGCCCGAGCGCGCTGTCGAGCGGCACAAGACCATCGCCCAGCAGTCGTTGCATCCGCGCACCGGTCTTTTTCACGATCGATGCAGCAATCGCATGG
>DATIVQ010000050.1:0-1753 GCA_035465735.1 Rudaea sp. | reverse complement strand
GGCGCAGCCGGCCCAGAACGCGAGCGGATGGTGGAAGGCGATGCCGCCGGACTTCTTCGCGCGCCGCGCCATTCCTATTCCGGCGCTTCCGGCGGCAGCAGCTCCATCGCCATCACCACCGCATCCTCGCGTCCGCGCTTGGACGGATAGTAGTTCGGGCGCTTGCCGATTTCGTTGAAGCCGAGCTGGTAATAAAGCCTGACCGCATGCGCATTGGACGGCCGCACTTCCAGGAAAATGCGCTCGGCACGATGCCAGCGTGCCAGGTCGATCAGGCGTTTCATCAGGCGCTTGCCGTGGCCCTGCCCCTGCTGCGTCGGCGCAACGCAGACATTGAGCACGTGCGCTTCGCCGGCGGCGGCGCTGAGCACGCCGTAGCCGACCACCTCGATGCCGTGCGCAAGCACGATGCAGTCGTAGCCGGCGCGCAGGCAGTCGCGAAAAATGCCGTGCGTCCACGGATATTCGTAGGCGCTGAGTTCGATCGCGGCGACCTGTTCCAGATCGTCCGCGCTCATCGTGCGCAACGCGGGATACGGTTCCTTGAGGATCGCGACCATGTCAGGATGCCTGCAAGCGCCGCGCCAGCGGCTTGAGCGACGACCACAACGCGCGCTTGGCCTGCGCATCGCCGCGCACTGCGGACGCATCGATTACGATGACGTCATTGGCCGCGCCAGCGTCCGGATTGCTCCGCACGCGCTCGCGCGCGACGCCGAGGGCTGCGGGCAGCATCGCGAACAGCCGCTCGGCGGATTCGCCGTCGCGGCCATCCATGCACACGCGCGCTCGCGCGTCCACACCAATGCGAACCAACGCCTCGCCGGCAGGTGCCATGCGCAGTCGATACACATCGATGCCCATCGCCGCCAGCATCGCGATGCGTTGCGCTTCAGTCGGCATGACCGCTCCCGAGCGCAGCAAGGTCCGCATAGAAAGCGGCGAAATCCTGGTCGATGGCACGGCCGAAGGCGTCCACCGTCGCCGCCATGCTGGCGTCGGATGCCTGCACTTCCGCGCGATAGCTGCGTTCCAGCAGCGGCTCGCCCAGGTCCTGGTCCACGCGCATCTCCAGCACGACCGCCGTGGCGAAACCGCCGTCGCGCGGCACCCGCTCGAAGCGCACGATGCGGCCGTGCACGCGCAGCGCCGGCGTGCTCGCGGGCAGTCGGTCGGTAACCAGCGGGGAAATGCCCGAATCGCGCAGCATGCCGGTCAGCCGCGCCTGCAGCGCGCGCGAGGGTGGGTCGCTCCACAACTGATAGTGGAAGGCGCGCAGTGCGTCGGCCTGCGGAGTGGTCGCGTAGAGCAGGGCCTGCTCGGCGTAGATGCCTTCGCCGCGGAAGGTTTCCACTTCGATCGGCAGCGCGGACAGCGGTTTGTCGGCCTTGGCAAGCGCGGCCGGCGCCGGCAGGCGGAAATAGGTCACGTCCGGCACCGGGTCCACCGCACACGCGGCGAGCGCGGCCAAACTCAGCGTGAGCAGGAAACCTCGCATGAGTCTCATGGTTGTTCCTCGGCTTTGTCGGGCTTGGGCGAAATCAGCAGCCGATTCGGATTCTTGCGCACTTCGCGCGAGAATTCGTCGAAATTGCGGCTGGCCGTTTCCAGATGCTGGCTGATCGAATCCATGCGCCCGGACAGCGCCTCGAGCACGGCGCGCAGGTCGGCCACTGCGTCGCGCACGCCGGGCCGGTTTTCGCGCGCGATGCTGTCGAGCTGGCCGAGCGCGTCGTCGAGTTTCTGCTGCGTG
>DATIVQ010000049.1:0-5886 GCA_035465735.1 Rudaea sp. | reverse complement strand
TCCAGGACAGTGTCAAGCGCCCGCTCGCCGACGAACTGCTTTTCGGCAAGCTGGCCGACGGCGGTCGGGTCCATCTGGGCGTCAAGGACGGCAAGCTCGACGTACGCATCGAAGCCGATGAGAAACTACCGGCAGTCGTCGAGTAGACCTGCAATCGAAGAAAAGAAAAACGGCGGCCAGTGGCCGCCGTTTTCGCGTCTGCGTCCCGCAATTATTTCATGCGATACGTGATACGACCCTTGGTCAGGTCGTAAGGCGTCATTTCCACCTTGACCTTGTCGCCGGTCAGGATGCGAATGTAATTCTTGCGCATGCGCCCGGAAATGTGCGCGGTCACGACGTGGCCGTTTTCCAGTTGCACGCGGAACATGGTGTTGGGCAGGGTGTCGAGCACCGTGCCTTCCATTTCGATTTGGTCGTCTTTTGCCATTGGGTCACTGATCGGGGACGGGGCGTTCCCTGCGGCGCGGCATTCTACACGATAGCGACCGGGCGTGAGCGGCGGCAATGCGTCAGGCCAACTCGCGTGCCGCCAGCACAGGCCAGCGCCCACGCCACGAACCGGTCGGAAAGGGCTCCGCACAGGCCTTGGTCACGTGCGCGACGAATTCGCTTCGCGGCATCTGGACCGCGCCCAGCGTCGCCAGGTGGGGCGAGGCGACCTGGGCATCGAGCAGCGCAAACCCCCATTCGCAAAGCACGCGGCATAGCCCGATCAGGGCGACCTTCGAGCCATTGGTTTCGGCGCTGAACATGGATTCGCCGAAGAACATGCGGCCGATGGCCACACCGTAGATGCCGCCGATACAGCGATCGGTCTCATCGCGTACCTCGACGCTGTGCGCGTGGCCGAGCGCGTGCAGGTGGCAGTAGGCGTCGAACATCTCGGCCGTAATCCATGTCGTCGGCTGGCGCGGGCGCGGCGCGGCACAGGCGCGCATGACGTCCGCGAAAGCGCCGTCGGCATGGATCGTCCAGGCGCATTGCCGCATCCAGCGCCTGAGCCGGGAAGAGACATGCACGCGGTCGGTGGCGAACACGGTGCGTGGGTCGGGCGACCACCACAGGATCGGTTCGTCATCCGAGTACCACGGAAAAATCCCGTGCCGGTAGGCTTGCAGCAATCGTTCGGGCGACAGCTCGCCGCCCGCGGCGAGCAGGCCGTCGGGCTCGCGCAGCGCCGATTCCGCGGGCGGAAAGGGACCAAGGACGCCGGGCCGCAAGATGGGAATGCGGATCATGCCGATTCCGCGTATGGCGAATGCGCGTGCAATTCGTCGCGATACGCGTGCAGGGCGTGGCTCTCGCGGACGAGCGAATCGGCGATGGCAGCCCGGAAGCGCCGATCGGCCACGTAGTGGAACGAATGCGTCATCGCCGGCAGGAAACCTCGCGCGAGCTTGTGCTCGCCCTGCGCGCCCGGTTCGAAGCGTCGAAGCCCATTGCGCAGGCAATAGTCGATGCCCTGGTAGTAGCACACCTCGAAATGCAGTCCCGGGATCATTTCCGTGCAGCCCCAGTAGCGGCCGAACAGCGTGTCATGGCTGCGCAGGAGAAGCGCGGCAGCGATGAGGTCCACGCCGCGCCAAGCAAGCACGCCCAGCACGCGATCCGGTATCGTGCGTCCAAGGTGTCGGAAGAACTCCAGGGTCAGCGCCGGATAGTTGCCTTTCTCATCGAACGTTGCGGAATAGAACAGGTGGATGCGCCGCCAGGTTTCGGCATCGATTTCTCCGCCGTGGCGAATTTCGCAACGCACTCCGGCGTGCTGCACGTGCATGCGTTCGTGACGGATATTCTTGCGCTTCTTCGGCTTGAGCGCATCGAGGAAATCGGTGAAATCGCGCCAGCCACGGTTGTGCCAATGGAATTGCCAGTCGAAACGCGGCAGCCATTCGCGGCGATCGGCCAAGGCAGCGGCGTCCGCTTCCGTGCAGAAATTCATGTGCGCCGAGGACAAGCCGAGGCGATCGCATTCGCCGCGAATCGCGTCGATCAATGCCGTGCGCCGTGATGGATCGCCGAGCAGGCGCGGTCCGACGACGGGGGAGTAGGGCACCGCGCACAGCAGCTTGGGATAGTAGTCCAGGCCGTTGCGCGCGTAGGCGTGTGCCCACGCCCAATCGAACACGAATTCGCCGTGCGAATTGGTTTTCAGGTACAGCGGTGCGGCGGCGGCGAGCTTGCCGTTTTCGTAAAGCCCCAAGTGATGCGCGCGCCAGCCGTGGGCGGCGTCGAGGCAGCCGTACTCTTCCAGACCCGACAGGAACGAGTGATCCAGAAATGGGTTGGCATCGGGAAGCAGGTCGTTCCAATCCGCGGCGGGGATTTCGGCCAAGCTGGAGTGGAAGCGAGTGGATATCATGCTCGTCATTCCGGTCATGAATTGGCCGGAATCCAGGAGGCAGGATGCCGACAATGCAGACATCGGATTCCGGCTTTCACCGGAATGATGGAACGATTAGCCAGCAAGACCCAATTTGTCCAAATACTTTTCCGCATCCAGCGCCGCCATGCAGCCGAATCCCGCCGATGTCACGGCCTGGCGGTAGACCTGATCGGCGACGTCGCCGGCCGCGAACACGCCGGGCACGCTGGTCGCGGTGGCGCCGCCATCGAGTCCGGACTTGATCGTGATGTAGCCGTTCCTCATCGCCACCTGGCCGTCGAACAGCGCAGTATTCGGGGTATGCCCGATTGCGACGAACAGGCCGGTGACCGGGAGATCGCGCGTGGAACCGTCCTGCGTGGATCTGACGCGCACGCCGGTGACGCCGGTGCCGTCGCCCAGCACTTCGTCCACATGGTGATTCCAGACGATTTCCACTTTTCCGCTCTGCTGCTTGGCAAAGAGCTTGTCCTGCAGAATCTTCTCGGCCTTGAACTTGTCGCGGCGGTGCACCACGGTGACCTTCTTCGCGATGTTCGCAAGATAAAGCGCTTCTTCTACCGCCGTATTGCCGCCGCCGATGACAGCGACGTGCTGGTCGCGGAAGAAGAAACCGTCGCAGGTGGCGCAGGCCGAGACGCCCTGGCCCTTGAACTTGTCTTCGGATGCGATGCCGAGGTACTTCGCGGTCGCGCCGGTCGCGATGATCAGCGCGTCGCATGTGTATTCGCCGCTGTCGCCGACGAGCCGGAACGGCCGCCGCGACAAGTCCGCCGTATGGATATGGTCGAAAACCATGTCGGTGGCGAAGCGCTCGGCGTGCTTTTGCATGCGCTCCATCAGCGCAGGCCCTTGCAGGCCTTCCACGTCGCCGGGCCAATTGTCGACATCGGTCGTCGTCATCAGCTGGCCGCCCTGCTGCAGGCCGGTGATCAGCGTGGGTTTCAGGTTGGCGCGCGCGGCGTACACGGCAGCGGTGTAGCCGGCAGGGCCGGAGCCGAGAACGATCAGGCGCGAATGCTTGGGTGTGCTCATGTATAATTTTGAGTTCGGGAAACCTGCAAGAGACCCCAAGAATGGGGCGACTCTTGCGCTGAATCAAGTCCAAGAATCTGCAAGTCCAAGAATCTATCAGACCGGAGTTGTCCATGCGCATTGGCGTTCCTTCCGAAACCAAGACCCTTGAGGGCCGCGTGGCCCTCGTGCCCGCCGCCTGTCTGGACCTCGTGCGCCGTGGCCACAAGGTTTATGTGCAGCAAGGCGCCGGTACCAAGAGCGGCTTTAGCGACGACGAATATCGCCGCGTTGGCGTGCAGATCGTGCCGACCGCGAAAAAGCTGTACGACGAGGGCGAACTGATCGTGAAGGTCAAGGAGCCGATCGCCGGCGATCTGAAACTGCTGCGCAAGGATCACCTGTTGTTCTGCTACCTGCACCTGGCGCCAGATCCGAAGTTGACCAAGAGCCTGCTCGACATCGGCCTGACCGGCGTGGCGTTCGAGTCCGTGACCGAGGCCGACGGTTCGCTGCCGCTGCTGGCGCCGATGTCCATCATCGCCGGCCGCATCGCCGTGCAGATCGGCACGCACCTGCTGCATCAGCCTGCCGGCGGCAAGGGCAAGCTGCTCGGCGGCCTGCCATCGACCGAGCGCGGCAAGGTGGTCGTGCTGGGTGCTGGCGCGGCCGGCGGCAATTCCGCTGCACTCGCGGCCGCTGGTGGCGCGAACGTGGTCGTGTTCGACAAGCGCCAGGACCGTCTCGCCCAGATGATGGCGCTCGGCGCGAACGTGACCGCGTTGTACCCGTACGAGGAATACGTGGCGCGCGAAGTGCGCGACGCCGACCTCGTCATCGGCGCGGTACTGATTCCCAGCGCCAAGGCACCGCACGTGGTCACGCGGGCGATGGTCAAGACCATGGAGCCGGGCAGCGTGCTGGTGGATATTTCCATCGACCAGGGTGGCTGTTTCGAGACTTCCAAGCCGACGACGTATGCGAATCCGACCTACCTCGTGGACGACGTGACCCATTTCGCGGTGACCAACATGCCAGGCGCAGTGCCGCAGACTTCTTCGCAGGCGATATGTGCGGCGATCCTGCCGTACGTCCAGCGTCTGGCGGGCGACAAACAATGGCGCAAGTTCGCGCCGCTGGCCAGCGGTATCAACGTCGAGAACGGCAAGCTCATCCATCCGGCGCTCAAGGGAATGAAATTCAATTGAAAACAATAGCCTGGGTCAGGAATTTCAGGTAGATTCACGCGGTGGCGCGCGACTCCAGGAATAAATCCGGCGGCGATCCGTCCGCAGCGATGCAGCGGCGGCTGCGCGAGGCGGCGTTCCTGCTGCTCGCGCCTGTCGCCGTCTACCTGTTGCTGTGCCTCGTCACCTACAGCACGAACGATCCGGGCTGGAACCACGCCGCCGCGCAAGCGCAGCAGATCCAGAACCTCGGCGGCGCGGTCGGCGCCTGGATCGCCGACATCGCATTCTCGCTGTTCGGGTTGTTGGCCTACGCCTTCCCGCTGCTGTTGTTCACGGTCGGACTGGCCTTGTTCCGCGTGCCGGGCACCGATCAGAAATCTACGCTGGAACCGACCCTGCGCCTGATCGGCGGCGTCGCGTTTTTCATCGGCGGAACGGGCTTGGCTCACTTGCAGCTTGCCGGCGCCGGCATGCCGCCCGGCATCGGTGCCGGCGGCGTGCTCGGCGAGATCGTTGGCGGGCAATTGCAGCGCGGCTTCGGTCATCTCGGTGCCAGTTTGTTCCTGCTCGCGATTTTCCTGGTCGCTTTGACTCTGGCGACCGGGATTTCCTGGTTCCGCGTCATGGACGCGATCGGCCGCGGCACGCTCGTCGTGTTCGGGTGGCTCGGCGCGAGCACGCGCAAGGCGGCCGACATCCGCATCGCGCGTGCGGCACGCAGCGCACGCGAGGAAACGCGCAAGATCGAAACCGTCAAGCAGTCGCGGCGCGAGCCGATCAGGATCGAACCGACGCTGGCGCCGATCGAAAAGAGCAAGCGTGCCGAGGCCGAGCAGCAGATTCCGCTGTTCTCCGGCATCGCCGATTCCGACTTGCCGCCGCTGTCGCTGCTCGACGAGCCACAGCAACAGGCAAGAGGCTATTCCGAGGAAGCGCTCGAAGCCCTGTCGCGCCAAGTCGAACTCAAGCTCAAGGATTTCCGCATCGATGCGCACGTCGTTGGCGTGTTCCCGGGGCCGGTAATCACGCGCTTTGAATTGCAGCCGGCGGCTGGCATCAAGGGCAGCCAGATCAGCAATCTCGACAAGGACATCGCGCGCGGGCTGTCGGTGGTCAGTGTGCGCGTGGTCGACGTGATTCCGGGCAAATCGGTAATAGGCCTGGAAATCCCGAACGCGAATCGCGAGATCGTGTACCTGTCCGAAATCCTGCGCTCGGAAAGATACGACGCGGTGAAGTCGCCGCTGGCGCTTGCGCTCGGCAAGGATATTGGCGGCCGTGCGGTGGTGGTGG
>DATIVQ010000048.1:0-4464 GCA_035465735.1 Rudaea sp. | reverse complement strand
GCCGATCGCAAGAAAAACTGAGCGCATGTCCAAAGTAGCGCCATCGTCCGACACGACGCCGACTGTCATCGCGAAGAACGGTGTGCGCTGGGATGCGCTGGCCGCGATCATCGCCTCGTTGGTCGGTTTTCTGGCCTTGCTCGTGGCCGGATACACGGCCTATATCCAGCGCCAGCAGGTGCGCGCGCAGGTTTGGCCGTATCTGCAATTCGAGTTCAGCACCGTGCTGGCGCATTTGGAGTGGCGCAATCAGGGCATGGGTCCGGCCATCGTGCATAGCGTGCAAGCGTTCGTGGATGGCAAGCCGCAACACAACTGGCACGAGCTCAAGCATTCGCTAGCCATCGACGATCTGCATTTCACGACCAGTTCGATGAACGGCACGGTGCTGACGCCGGGGCAGACGCTGGAGTGGATCAAATTCCAGAACGAAGCGGATTTCGCTCGCTTTTTCGATGCGGGCAAACGCATGAAATTCCGTTACAAAATTTGTTACTGCTCGACGCTCGACGAGTGCTGGCTGTTCGATTCCGACGCGCCCAGGCGGCAGTCGATCGACCGCTGCCAGGAACTTCCGGATGCCGACGAATTCCGCGATTGAAGGAGTAAAGCATGAGCGAAAACGCACCAGCTATCCCATTCAAGCCCAAAAAATCCGTCGCCCTGTCCGGCGTCGCTGCCGGCAACACCGCATTGTGCACGGTCGGGCGTAGCGGAAACGACCTGCATTACCGTGGCTACGACATCCTCGATTTCGCGACGACCAGCGAATTCGAGGAGATCGCGCACCTGCTCGTGCACGGCAAGCTGCCGAACCAGGCAGAACTCGCCGCGTACAAAACGAAATTGAAATCGCTGCGCGGGATCCCCGCGTCGGTGAAATCGGTACTCGAACAGCTTCCCGCTTCGGCGCACCCGATGGACGTGATGCGCACCGGCGTTTCCGCGCTCGGCTGTGCCTTGCCCGAGAAGGACGATCACAACCATCCCGGCGCGCGTGATATCGCCGACCGGCTGATGGCTTCGCTCGGTTCGATGCTGCTGTACTGGTACCACTTCGCGGTCAATGGCCGCCGTATCGACGTGCAGACCGACGACGATTCCATCGGCGGGCACTTCCTGCACCTGCTGCATGGAACGAAACCCGGCGCGCTGTGGGTGCGCGCGATGCACACCTCGCTGATCCTTTACGCCGAACACGAGTTCAATGCGTCGACGTTCGCGGCGCGTGTCATCGCCGGCACCGGCAGCGACATGTATTCGGCGATCGCCGGCGCTATCGGCGCGCTGCGCGGGCCCAAGCACGGCGGCGCGAACGAGGTCGCGTTCGAGATCCAGAAGCGCTACGACACGCCGGACGAGGCCGAGGCCGACATCCGCAAGCGCGTCGAGGCCAAGGAAGTCGTCATCGGCTTCGGCCATCCGGTCTACACCACCGGCGATCCGCGCAACAAGGTCATCAAGGAGGTCGCACGCGAACTGTCGGCGGCACAGAAGAACATGAAGATGTTCGACATCGCCGCGCGCCTGGAAGCGACGATGTGGGACATCAAGAAGATGTTCCCGAACCTGGACTGGTTCAGCGCGGTGAGCTACCACATGATGGGCGTGCCGACGGCGATGTTCACGCCGCTGTTCGTGATTTCGCGCACCTCGGGTTGGTCCGCGCACGTGATCGAGCAGCGCATGGACGGCAAGATCATTCGCCCCAGCGCCAATTACACCGGGCCGGAAAACCTGAAATTCGTGCCGCTGGACAAGCGCTGATCTAGCGCAGTGTGGTGAACAGCGCAATCACGTAGGCGCAGAACACGCCTGCACCCAGCAGAGCGAGAAACTTGTGGAAGGCGTCGCGGCGCGTGGACAACGCCGTGACCGACAGCGCAATGAAGCCGACGTGGAAAGCCAGGTTTTCGCGTTCGGGCGAGTGCCCGTACACCACTGGGTCCTTTGCCAGGCTGAACAATAAAACCAATACGAACAGGCCAAAGAACCAGCGCGTGTGCGCCCAGTAATGCTCGCGCAGGTCGGTTTCGTGATCGGCGGAAAAATCCGGCAGCACGATGGCCGCCAGCATGTATTGCGCGATAGCCTGCGCCAGCACCACGGCGAACGCGGCGAACGTCCACGCCGTGACGTCGCGCAAGCTGAACATCGCCCACCAGCTTTGCACGTTGATCAGGAGCAGGGTCCCGGCCCACAGCGGCACTGGCCAGAACATGCGTACTCGGGCTCGCCACAGTACGATGCCGCGCAAGCCGGACAGGATCTGCGTGATCGCCAGGCCGACGATGATCGACAGCAGTACCGACAGATAACTGAATTCGTCCACGGTTCGCGGGCCTCAAGGCGAGGATTCGAGTTCGAGCTGGTGCAGGTGCTCGCCTTCGAGGTGCCCGACGTGCACGGAGGCATCGTACAGTACAACGGCGAAAGCCACCGCGGCCGCGAGGATGATGGCGAAAGCGACGGCATGGCGCGACGTGAAGACGCGTATCGATCGGGCGAACGCGAAAAAGCCGAGCACGGCCGCAACCACCACGACGGCGTCGATGCTGGCGCGCTGCCAGTAGCTCCCGCCCAGATGCAGCCACATGCCGAATTCGTCGAAGGTCAGCGCCATCGCTGCGCCGTAGACGAAAGCGGCATTTCGCATCGAACGCGCGCTCTGCTCCCAGAGGAGCAGATAAGTACTGACCGCCGACAGCAGGAATATTCCGTAGTTCAGGTGATGAACATGCGTGCCCTTGAGGAAAAAATACAAGTTTGGAATGCGCCGCGACATGATCAGGAAAACGACGGCGCGCGCCGCGATGAAGGTGACGGTGAAGGCAAACAGCGCGCGCCGCGCCAGTTCGTCGGAGCGCCAGCCGCCATCGGGTGGTTCGCCGTTCGAGTAGTCGTTCATGGGTGAAGGATAACTGGACCGAGGCTCGATTGTGGAAGTTGGCCGAATACCCATGCGACTTCGACAACCGCGAGAAAAGCGCAACCGTCGACAGCAGCGAGCGGCGCATGTACCGTTCCTTCCGGTTCGGGGAGGCGACTGACATGAAACGCCAAAGTACCGCATTGCTGCTCTGGTTCTGCGTATTGACCGGATGCACGGGCATGCCTTCGCGCGGGTACGTGGCGAGGCTGGAACTGCTCGCGCAACTGCAGACGCTCAACGCCGATCTGCTCGGCCACGACAGCGCGACGCTGACGCTCGAACGCTGGTGCGGCGCGCATCGGCTTGCCGATCCGCCGCGCGTGATTGCCCGCCGCGTGCTCGGAGCCGCCAAGGCGATTCCAGGCGAATTGCGCAAGCGGCTTGACGTCGGCGCGGATGAGCCCATCGCTTATCGACATGTGCAGCTCGTGTGTGGAGGACGCGTGCTGTCGGAGGCGGACAACTGGTACGTGCCGGGCCGGTTGACGCCGCAGATGAACCATCGCCTCGACACGAGCGACGAACCGTTCGGCAAGGTCGTCAGTGCGCTGGGCTTCCGGCGCCGCACGATCTCGGCGGAACTGCTCTGGGCGCCCTTGCCGCGCGGATGGGAGATGTCCGCCCGCCGCGAAGCTCGCGCGATGCCTGACGTGCCGCACGATGTGCTGCGGCATGTGGCGATCTTGTATACGCGGGCGCAGGTGCCGTTCAGCGCGGTAGTGGAGACGTACACCGGCGTCCTGTTGCGGCAAGGACCTTGAATGACGCCGTGGCTCCGAGCCGCGTGCGCAGAATTCACAAACGGCACGCGAGGTGCGTGCCTTGGGCGATCGCGCGCTTCGCGTCGAGTTCGGCGGCGACGTCCGCGCCGCCGATCAGGTGGACGTCGATGCCGGCGGCGGTAAGTTCCGGGTGCAAATCGCGGCGTGGTTCCTGGCCCGCACAGACGATGACGTTGTCCACGGCGAGTGTTTGCGGCACACCGTCGATTTCGATGTGCAGGCCGGCGTCGTCGATGCGCTGGTAGTCGACTCCGCCGAGCATTTTCACGCCCTTCATCTTCAGCGCCGCGCGATGCACCCAGCCGGTCGTCTTGTTCAGGCGCTTGCCCGGTGTGCCGGGCGTGCGCTGCAGCAGCCAGACTTCGCGTTCGGACGCCTCCGGCGCCGGTTTCGACAACCCGCCCGGATTCGCATAGGCCTGATCCACGCCCCATTCGCGCGACCAGCGCGCGATGTCGGTCGTCGGCGATGGCGCCCGCTGGGTCAGGAATTCCGCCACGTCGAAGCCGATGCCCCCGGCGCCGATGATGGCGACGCGCTTGCCGACCGGCTTGTCGTGCAGGACGACATCGACGTAGCTGAGCACGTTCGCGCGCTCGCTGCCGGGGATGTGCAGCGAGCGCGGCGTGACGCCGGTGGCCATGATCACGGCATCGAATTCGCGCAGGTTGTCGATCGTCGCTGCGGCATTCAGGCGCAGCGTCACTCCGGTGTCGCCGATGCGCTGGCCGAAATAGCGCAAGGTTTCCT
>DATIVQ010000047.1:0-27618 GCA_035465735.1 Rudaea sp. | reverse complement strand
GTGAATCGTGATCCTTGGGGACACCAGCGGCGGATCGAATTGCATGTGCCGGTAGTCGGCGAAATCCAGTTGCAGGGTATGGTCGCCGGGCGGCAGGTGGATCGTGTCCTCGGTCTGGCCCTTGCCGTAATGCTTGTGGTTTGCGTCGGCGGGAATCGGCGCGTCCAGCGGCGGCAGTTCCTTGACGTCGATGAGCAGGTGATGGTGGCCGGTGCCGGGCGACGTGTCGGTAGCCGGCGCGACCTTGATGTCGCTGACGCCGAACACGACGTGGACGTCCTGCCCGACCGTCGCGCCATCGCGCGGGGATTCGATGAACACGCGCGCACCGTGCGGTGGCGCGGGATTGGCCGATGGCATGGGCTTGGCGGCGTCCTTGGCGAATGCCGCGGCGGAAACCAGGACGGTGGCGGCGGCGAGAACGGCGATACGCATGACTCTTCTCCGTGGCTGGCAATCGTCGGATGATACGCTGATGCACCTGCTTCGGCTTGTGCGTAGCCGATCCGCCCACACCTTGCGACGATGACCCAAACTCCAGCCCAAGCCTCCGCCAGCATTCCCTCGACCCTGCGGCGGCTCGCGCCGTACCTGCGCGAACATGGCTGGCGCATCGCCGTGTCGCTGGCGCTGCTGATCGTCGCCAAGATCGCCACCATCGGCGTACCGCTGTCACTCAAGGCGATCGTCGATCACCTCGATCCGCGCATTGCCCTGCTGACGGTGCCAATCGCGCTGATCGCCGGCTATGGCGTGCTGCGCCTGGCCGGTACCTTGTTCGGGCAGTTGCGCGATACCGTGTTCGAGCGCGTCGCGCAACGCGCCATGCGCAGCTCCGGCGTGGAGGCGTTTCGTCATCTGCATTCGCTGTCGCTGCGCTTTCATCTGGAACGCCACACCGGCGGCGTCGGTCGTGACGTCTCGCGCGGCACGCGCGGCGTCTACAACCTGCTCGGCTGGGTCGTGTTCAACATCCTGCCGACGCTGGTCGAGATCGGCCTGGTGACCGCATTGCTGATACGCGAACTGGACTGGCGCTATGCCGCCATCACGCTGACGACCATGGTGGTGTACATCGCGGCCACAATCTGGATCAGCGAGTGGCGCACGGCTGGCGTGCGTGTGATGAACGAGGTGGAAAGTCTCTCCAACGCGCGCGCGGTCGACAGCCTGCTCAATTACGAAACGGTCAAGTATTTCGGCAACGAGGAATTCGAGGCGCACCGTTACGACGCCGAACTGCGCCGCTACGAAGACGCGGCGGTGAAAACCGAGAACTCGCTGGCGTTGCTCAACGGCGCGCAGGCGCTGGTGATTGCCGCGGGCCTGACCGTGCTGATGGCAATGGCGGCTGCGGGAGTCGTCTCGCACAAGCTCAGCGTCGGCGATCTGGTCCTGGTCAACACGCTGCTGCTGCAACTTTCGATTCCGCTGAACATGCTCGGCTTCACCTACCGCCAGATCAAGCAGGGCGCGATCGACATGGAACGCATGTTCGCCCTGCTCGACGCGAACGCCGAAGTCCGCGATGCACAGGATGCACAGGCACTGCGCATCGAAGGCGCGCGGGTGCATTTCGAACATGTGTCGTTCGCCTACGATCCGCAACGGCAGATCCTGCACGACGTCGATTTCACCATCGCGCCGGGCAAGACCCTCGCCGTGGTCGGCACCACCGGCGCTGGCAAGTCCACGCTGTCGCGCCTGCTGTTCCGTTTCTACGATGTTTCCTCCGGGCGCATCACGATCGACGGTCAGGACATCCGCAACGTCACGCAGGCGACGCTGCGCGCTGCCATCGGCATCGTGCCGCAGGACACCGTCCTGTTCAACGACAGCATCTACTTCAACATCGCCTACGGACGTCCGGGCGCGACGCGAGAGGAAGTGGAGACGGCGGCGAAGGCCGCCCACATCCACGATTTCGTCATGTCGCTGCCGCACGGTTACGACTCCCAAGTCGGCGAACGCGGACTGAAACTCTCCGGAGGCGAGAAACAGCGCGTCGCGATCGCGCGCACGGTGCTGAAGAATCCGGCCATCCTTGTGTTCGACGAGGCGACTAGCGCGCTGGACACGCGCACCGAAAAAATCATCCAGGGCGAACTCGCCGAGATAGCGCGTGCGCGCACGACGCTCATCATCGCGCACCGGCTTTCCACCATTGTCGATGCGGATGAGATCATCGTGCTCGAACACGGCCGCGTGGTCGAGCGCGGCACGCACGCCGGCCTGCTCGATCAGGGCGGGCGCTATGCCGCGCTGTGGGCGCTGCAGCAGCAGGCGCGACGCGAAGCAGCCGCACGCAGCGATGCCGAAACGGCGCTGGAAACGACGTCTTGAAACGCACGGCCGCTGCAATTTGAAGTAAACTCGAAACTGCGGTGGTCAGGACAAATCCCGTGGCGAACGAGAAATACCTTGCCGTCATCGGCCTGAGCGAAGAGGACACCGCTCACCTGCGCCTGTTGCTGCGCAAGGTCGCCGGCGAACTTGGCCAGAATTGGCGCTGGGGCGCCGAAGAGAACGCCGATCTGATCATCGTCAGCCCGGCGGAACTGGCTGGGCAGATCGCGCGCAACCGCGCATTCAGCGGTGGCCGCCGCTGTGCCGTGTACGACAACGACGAGGCGTTGCGCAGCGGCGAATTGCGTTTGCACAAGCCGCTCAAGGCCGAGGACATCATCGCCGCGTTAAACGATACCGGCACGCCGAGCATGAACCTCGGCCAACCGGTCATGCGCGCTACCGCCGATTTCTACGCCGACGATTCACTCAATGCCGAGTTCCACATCGAAAACGACGAGGACGCGGCACTACGCAAGCAGCGCCGCGACACCGAACCTGCGCTGGGCCTGGACGATTTGTTCAAGCCCGATACCGAAGCTGCCAAACCGCAGTTCGCGGTGCCGATGCAGATCGACGCGGAAACACGCATCGAGCGCGGCAGCCGCGCGGCATCGGCGCGCAGCGACCGCCGCATCGCCGATTCGGTGCGCGGCATCCGCGGACCCGGCGGCAAACCCGAGGGCATAAACATCTCCGACGCCGACGAAGCGGACGCGAATTCCGCGTCCGGCAATCATCCGTTGCGCGATTATCTTCGCAAGAACCTGCTTGGCGGGCCGGCGCGGGCTACGTTGGAAGGCGCAGCGGAGTTGGTGCTCGACCCCAAGGCCCAGTCCTTCCATGCCAAAGGTGGTTTGGCGGCCCTGGCGCCGTATTGCAAAGCGGACCTGGCGCGCGCGGCGTGGCGCCCGGTGACCACGCAGGACCTCTCCCGCCTGCGCATGCAGGAGCCAGCGCGGCCCTATGCGCACCTGCAGTGGCTCGATGCATTCGTGCATGCCGGCGGCCGCCTGGCACGGCACCTCGACCCGGGCGGACGTTTCCGCCTCAAGGGCGGCGCCCTGACCGGTGCCGATGTTCCGCATCACGCCAAGGTCGTTGCGGCACTGGCCGCACCGGCGAAACTCAATGAAATCGCCGCTGCCAGCGGCGCGCCGATGGCGACCGTGTTCGACCTCGTCACGGCTTACGACGCGATCGGCCTGATCGAAGTCCAAAGCCGTCTTTCCCGAAACGCGCCGCCGCCAAAATCCGGCCTGTTTTCGCGCCTGCGCAACCCGTTTTCCCGGAACTGAAACAGATCCCGCCGCTTGACCCGGCCGCGGAATCGGCGACAATCCGGGGGTTCGCGGCGTCATCCAGACATGATGTCCGCACCATTCAATCGGGGGAGAACATGGCAAGACGCCTGACGATACAGGGTGCGAGCGACGAAGACGTCGCGCGCGTGCGCGAGCTGCTCCATCAGGCCGCAACCAGGCTTTCGTCACCTTGGCGACTGCATGCCGGCGACGACGCGGAACTGCTGCTCATCGATATCGATACCGTCTACGGCCATATGGACTGGTTGCGTGCGCACAATTCGCGCCTGGTCGCCGTGCTCACCGGCCACGCCCAAGGCGATGAATACGAACTGGTGCTGCACAAGCCGTTGACGGTCGACAACCTGGTGCAGGTGCTCGACCGCGCCGCCGCGTTGACCGAAGAAGGGCCCGCGGATGCTCCCGTACCGCCGCCAGCTCCACCGCCGAAAAAAGTCGCCGCGAAAGCAGCTCCTGCGCCAACGCCTGCTCCGGTCGCGGCGCCCGCACCCGAACCGCCGCCCGCCCCGGAACCGCCGAAGGAACGTCGCCTGCACCATTGGCTGACCGATCGCGCGCTCGCCGCGGCGGTGCGCATCCACAGCCAGGACGCGCCCGATCTGGTGCTGGATCCGGGCAACAAGACGTATTACGCCGATGGCAACCTGCGCGCACTCGCTGCGCATTGCGGGCGCGTCGTCACGCACGAGGAATTGCACGAAGTCAGCCCGATCGAACTGGCGCGCCTGCAGGCCTCGGGCAAGGGCCAACCGTTCGCGCGCCTGGCCTGGCTGAGCCATGTGCTCGGCTCCAGCGGCCATCCTGCGCACGGCGTGGATGTGAATGCCAGATTCAAGATGTCGCGCTGGCCGCAGATCGAACGCGAATTCCCGAAGCATTTCCGCATCGCCACGGTGATGATGAAGCAGCCGGCCACGCTCAGCGAAATCGCCGAACAGAGCGGCGCCACCCTGCCCGACGTCATCGATTTCACCAACGCCTACCATGCGATCGGCTACATCGAGATCGAAGGCGCGGCTTCCGCTGAAGCCGCTGCGCCGCGCGACACCGGTCGCGGCGCGATAATGTCACGGCTGAAGAATCCGTTCGGCAGCGGCACCTAGGCAACTCGCCTGCCCCATATGGCAAACAGGATGCCAGCGCTGTTCGTCGGCCACGGCTCCCCGATGAACGCGCTGGAGGACAACGCCTGCACCCGCGGCTGGCAGGATGCGGCCCGGCGCATACCGCGACCGCGCGCGATTGTCTGCGTCTCTGCGCACTGGGAAACGCGCGGCGTGTATGCCGGCGGCACGCCCGCGCCGGAAACCATCCACGACTTCTACGGATTCCCCAAGGCCTTGTTCGACGTGCGCTATCCGGCGCCCGGCGACCCGGCCCTGGCGCAACAGGTCGCGCAGACCGCAAAAAGCGCAAGAGTACACATCGACCCCGGCCGCGGCATCGATCACGGCGTGTGGAGCGTGCTGCGCATCATGTATCCGCAGGCCGACATCCCGGTGCTGCAACTGAGCCTGGACAGTGCGCGGCCCGGCGCCTTCCACTACACGCTCGGCCAGGAACTCGCGCCGCTGCGCGACGACGGCGTCCTGGTGATGGGCAGCGGCAACATCGTGCACAACCTGCGCTTGTTCGATTTCCACGCCACGCGCCCGGCGGACTGGGCCGCACGCGCCGATGCGGCGCTGCGCGCACGCATCGAATCCGGCGACCACGCGAGTCTGATGGACTGGACATCGCTCGGCGCGGACGTCGCGCTCGGAATTCCCACACCGGAGCACTACCTTCCGTTGCTCTACGTTCTGGCGTTGCGTGGCGACGATGAATCGATGCGGTTGTTCAACACCGAGGTCATCAGCGCGATCTCGATGACCTGCGTGCAGGTCGGCTGAACGCTCACAATCTTGCGCGGCGCAGGCGCAACGCGTTCGTCACTACCGACACCGACGACAGGCTCATTGCCAGGGCCGCGATCATCGGCGACAGCACGATGCCGAACCACGGATACAGCACGCCGGCCGCGAGCGGAACGCCGACCGCGTTGTAGACGAAGGCGAAGAACAGGTTCTGGTGGATGTTGCGCACCGTCGCCCGCGACAGCGTGCGCGCACGCAGGATCGCGGTCAGTTCGCCCTTGACCAGCGTGACCTGTGCGCTTTCCATGGCGACATCGGTGCCGCTGCCCATGGCGATGCCGATATCGGCGGCAGCGAGCGCGGGCGCGTCGTTGATGCCGTCCCCGGCCATGGCCACGCGCCGGCCTTCGCGCTTGAGCTCCGCGACCGCGGCGGCTTTGTCGGCCGGCGAAACGTCGGCGCGCACCTCGTCGATGCCGAGCGTGCGCGCCACTGCGCTCGCGGTCGTGGCGTTGTCGCCCGTGAGCATGACAATGTGCAGTCCCGCTTCGTGCAGTCCGCGGATCGCCGCGGGCGTGCTTGGCTTGATGCGATCGGCCACCGCGATGAGCGCTGCCAGCTTGCCGTCGACGGCGAGGAACATCGCTGTCGCACCTTCGCCGCGCAGCGTATCGGCACGAGCACTTGCCGCAGCGTCGATGGTCGCACCGCACTCGGCCATCAGTTTCGCGTTGCCGAGCGCCACGTCTCTGCCATCGACGTGGCCGCGCACGCCGCGGCCGGTCAGCGGTTTGAAATCCTCCACCTTCAGCACCGCAATGTCGCGAGCATTCGCGCCGGCGACGACCGCGCGCGCCAGCGGATGCTCGCTCGGCAATTCCAGCGCGGAGGCCAACGCCAGGGCGGGCGACTCGTCGATGCCGCCGAACGTGTATACGCCCATCAAGGCCGGCTTGCCTTCGGTCAGCGTGCCGGTCTTGTCCACGATCAGCGTGTCGACATCGCGCAACGCCTCGATCGCGGCGGCATCGCGGAAGAGCACTCCGGCGCGAGCGCCGCGCCCGCTCGCAACCATGATCGAGATCGGCGTGGCGAGGCCGAGCGCACACGGACAGGCAATGATCAGCGCCGACACCGCCGCGATCAGCGCGTGCGCGAATTTTGGATCGGGGCCGATCGCCGCCCAGGCGATGAAGGCGAGCACCGCGACGGCGACCACGGCCGGCACGAACCACGCGGCGACGCGGTCCGCCACACGCTGCAGCGGCGCTTTCGAGCGCTGCGCCTGCGCAACCAGCGCGACGATCTGGGCCAGCATGGTCTCCGCACCCACCTTCTCCGCACGGACAACGAGCGCGCCATCCTGATTGAGCGTGCCGCCGGTCAACCTGTCGCCGGCGCCCTTTTCCACGGGCATCGGCTCGCCACTGAGCATGGCCTCGTCGACATGGCTCGTGCCTTCGAGCACCACCGCGTCGGTCGGAACCTTTTCGCCGGGGCGCACGCGCAACCTGTCGCCGACACGCACGTCGGCCAGCGGCACATCGTCCTCACCACCGTCAGCTGCGATGCGGCGCGCAATCTTCGGCGCCAGATCGATCAGGGCGCGCAAGGCCGCGCCGGTCTGCCGGCGCGCGCGCAGTTCGAGGAAATCTCCCAGCAGCACCAGGGTCACGATCACGGCGGCGGATTCGAAATACACGGCGACCTTGCCGTGCGCATCGCGGAATGCCGGCGGAAAAATTCCGGGCACGGCAAACGCAACCGCGCTGTACAGCCAAGCCACGCCCGTTCCAAGCGCAATCAGCGTGTACATGTTCGGCGACCAGGGCTTGAGCGAGCGCCAGCCGCGCGCGAAAAACGGCGCTCCCGCCCAAAGCACGACGACGGTCGCCAACACCGCCTCGATCCACACCGCGATGCGATCCCATGGCACAGGCAGGTGCCAGCCGAACAGGTGCGGGCCCATCGCCAGCGCGACGACGGGCACGGTCAGCGCGAACGCAATCCACAAGCGACGCGCCAGGGCAAGCAGTCCGCCGTCGTCGTCGGACGTAGCGCTCAGCAGCACGGGCTCCAGCGCCATACCGCACTTGGGGCAATGGCCGGGACCCACCTGTCGCACTTCCGGGTGCATCGGGCAGGTGTAGACCGTTCCCGACGGTGCAGGCGCAGCTCCGACTGCCGTGCTGCCGAGATACCGGACCGGCTCGGCGAGGAATCTCTGGCGGCAGTGCGCGGAACAGAAATAGTACGCGCGGCCCTCATGCTCGGCATGGTGTTTGGCCGAGTGTGGATCGACCTGCATGCCACAGACCGAATCGATCGCGTCGTGCGCCGTACCCGGCGCGTGGCTGTGATTGCTCATGCGTGATTCTCCGTCGTGCAATGCATACAGGATACGTCCGCCGTCATGACCCGGCGCTGCGACGCAGCCGGCGGCGCTCGATCAACTTGAAGGCAGCCGGGATCGCTAGCATCGACAACAGCGGCGCGGTGAGCATGCCGCCGATCACCGGCGCCGCAATGCGTTGCATCACCTCCGCACCGGCGCCGTGGCCGAGCATGATCGGCAGCAGGCCAGCCAGTACCACGGCCACGGTCATCGCCTTGGGCCGCACGCGCTGCACCGCGCCTTCGCGGATGGCTACGTCGAGCGCATCCGCGCCGGCCGCGGGATCGAGCGCGCGCCGCCGGTCCCAGGCATGGCGCAGGTACAGCAGCATCACCACGCCGAACTCGGCGGCGACGCCGCCGAGCGCGATGAAGCCGATGACGGTCGCCACCGATACCGCATGGCCGAGCAGCCAGATAAGCCACAGCCCACCGACCAGGGCCAGCGGCACACTGAGCATGATCAGCGCCGCTTCGCCTGCGCGGCGGAACACCGCCCAGATCAGCAAATAGATGATAGCCAGCACGACCGGCACGATCAGCGTCAGCCGTGCGGTTGCCCGCGCCAGGTACTCGAATTGCCCGGACCATTCGACGGCGACGCCCGGCGGCAGCGACGCAGATTCGGCCACGGCGCGTTTCAGGTCCGCGACCACCGCGCCCAGATAACGCCCCGCGGTGTCGATATAGACGTAGGTTGCCAGGCGGCCGTCTTCGCTGCGCAACATCGACGGCCCGGGCTGCACCTCGATGTCGGCGATCTGCCCGAGCGTGAGCTGCGCGCCGCCGGCGGCGACAATCGGCAATGCGCGCAGCGCGGCCAGCGAATCGCGCTCGGCGCGCGCATAGCGCAGCACGATCGGAAAGCGCTCGCGGCCCTGGATGGTCTGCCCGATCGGCTCGCCGCCGACCACGGTGGCGATCAACTCCTGTACTTGGCGCTGGCTCAATCCGTAACGCGCCGCGGCTTCGCGATGGATGTCGACATCGACGTAGCGGCCGCCGGCGCTGCGCTCGGCGACTGCCGAGCGCACACCCGCCACGCCGCGTGCGACGGATTCGATGCGATCGGCGACGTTTTCCAGCGTGGCCGCGTCCGGACCGAGTACCTTGATGCCGATCGGGCTCTTGATGCCGGTCGCGAGCATGTCGATGCGGCTGCGAATCGGCGGCACGAACAGATTGGTCAGGCCCGGCACCTTCACCGCGCGATCGAGTTCGGCCTTGATCTTGTCCATGGTCATGCCCGCTCGCCACTGCGGCCTGGGCTTGAACGTTATCGTGGTTTCGAACATTTCCAGCGGTGCGGGATCAGTGGCGGTGTCGGCGCGGCCGGCCTTGCCGAACACGTGCGCGACTTCGGGCACCGTCTTGATCATGCGGTCGGTGAGCTGCAACAGTTGCGCGGCCTTGCCGGCAGACAGCCCGGGCAAGGCCGTGGGCATGTACAGCAGCGTGCCCTCGTCCATTGGCGGCAGGAATTCGCTGCCCAGCCGCGCCAGCGGCAGCGCGGCGCTCGCCAGCAGGATGGCGGACAAAAGCAGGGTGATGCCGGGGCGGCGCAACACCGCATCGAGCACCGGACGATACGCGGCAACCAGCCAGCGATTCAGCGGATTTTCGTGCTCGGCGCAGATGCGGCCGCGCACCAGATAACCCATCAACACGGGCACCACGGTTACAGCCAATCCGGCCGCCGCCGCCATCGCGTAGGTCTTGGTGTAGGCGAGCGGCTTGAACAGGTGCCCTTCCTGCGCCTCCAGCGCGAACACGGGCACGAACGACAGCGCGATTACGAGCAGGCTCACGAACAGCGCCGGCCCTACTTCGGTGGCCGCCGCGGCGATCAGGTTCCAACGCTGCGCCCCTTGCGGCTCGGCGCCCGCGTTTGCGTCGCGCCAATGTTCAAGGTGCTTGTGCGCGTTTTCGATCATTACCACGGCTGCATCCACCATCGCCCCGATTGCAATGGCGATGCCGCCAAGCGACATCACGTTAGCGCTGATGCCCTGCGCCTGCATGACCACGAACGCCGCGAGTACGCCCAACGGCAGCGTCACCACCGCGACCAGCGCCGAGCGCAGGTGGCCGAGGAACAGCACGCACACCAGCGCGACGACGATGAATTCCTCGAGCAGCGTGCGCCACAGGTTGCGCACCGAGGCGTCGATCAATTGCGACCGGTCGTAAGTCGGCACGATCTCGACGCCCGCCGGCAGGCTGCGCGCAAGCTCCGCGAGCCGCGTCTTCACTGCCGCTATCGCCGTGCGCGCGTTCTTGCCCGAGCGCAGGATGACCACCCCGCCGGCCACCTCGCCCTGTCCATCCAGTTCGGCGATGCCGCGGCGGAACGCGGGCCCGCGCCGCACTGTGGCGACGTCGCTCAACAGCACCGGCACGCCGTCGCTCATCGCGACCGGCACGTTCTCGAAATCCGCCCGGTTGCGCAGCCAGCCTTCGCTGCGCACCATGAGTTCGGCCTCGCCCTGCTCGATCACCGAGCCGCCACCGGCGCCGTTGGCCGACTGCACCGCCTCGATCAACTGCGGCACGGTGATGCGACGCGCGGCCAGCGCCTGCGGGTCGGGCACGATCTGCCAGGCGCTCTCCGCGCCGCCGATGCTCGCCACTTCGGCGACGTCCGGCACGGTCTTAAGCGCGTAACGCAACGTCCAGTCCTGCAGAGCGCGCAACTGGCCGAGGTCGTGCCGGCCGCTGCGGTCGACCAGTGCGTACTCGTAGATCCAGCCCAGTCCCGTCGCATCCGGGCCGAGCGCCGGCTGCACGCCGGCGGGCAGGCGGTCGCGCACCTGGCTCAGGTACTCGAGCACGCGCGAACGCGCCCAGTACAGGTCGGTGTGGTCGTCGAACAACACGTAGACGAAGGAGTCGCCGAAAAACGAGTAGCCGCGCACGGTGTGTGCGCCCGGCACCGAAAGCATTGTCGTCGCCAGCGGATAGGTGACCTGGTCCTCGACCAGCTGCGGCGACTGGCCGGGCCAGGACGTGCGGATGATCACCTGCGTGTCGGACAGGTCGGGCAAGGCATCGACCGGCGTCTGCCGCAGGGAAAACACACCCGCCGCCGCGAGCGCCAGCGCCGTCAGCAGCACCGGCAGTCGGTTGCCGATCGACCAGCGAATCAGGCGCGCGATCATTGCCGGGGCTCCGCGTGCGCGCCATCCGGATGCGTGTGCCGCGCTGGATGAACCGGCTGCGGCGCGGATTCTGCGTCTGTTTGCAAGCGCTGCAACGCACCCGACAGGCTCGCCTCCGAGTCGATCAGGAACTGGCCCGAGGTCACCACGCGCTCGTTGCCGGAAAGTCCACCGAGGATTTCCGTCTCGCCGCCAGCAGACGCGCCGACGCGCACGGGCACCGCGCGAAAGCCACCGTCGCCGAGCGCGACGATCACACGCGTCGCCGCGCCAGTCGCGATCAGCGCTTCGTCGGGGACTACCGGGTGTGCTGCGCCGCTTGCTACGGAAATCGCGACCTGCGCGAACATGCCCGGGGCCAGCCGATGCTCCGGATTCGGCAACTCGATGCGCACGCGCTGGGTACGCGTTGCCGGATCGACCTGCGGCAACACGGCTTGCACGTTGGCGGCGTAGCTTTCGCCGGGCCAGACGCTCGCCGTGATCTTGACCGGCGCGCCGGCGGTGATGCCCGGCATTTGCGCTTGCGGCACGTCGGCTTCGATCCAGACCGTTTCGAGCGAGTTGATCACCATCAAGGGCGCACCGGCCACGACCTGCTGGCCCTGCTGCACGGCCAATTGCGCGACCACGCCATCGAGCGGCGCACGCAACTCGATGCCGGAGCCGCCGTCCGCAGCGGCGATCTCGGCATCGCTCAAGCCGAGCGTGCGCAGTCGTGCGCGCGCTGCAGTCAGCAATCCGCGCGCATCTTCCGACTTGGCCGTGACCAATGCACGGTATTCGGCCATTGCCGCACTCCACTGCGGCGCCAGCACGCGCGCGACGGGCTGGCCCTTGCGCACTGCATCAAATGGCGCGCGCACATCCAGCCGCTCGATGGTTTCGTCCACGCGCGCACTAATCGTCACCGCCGCGCGCAGGTTCCAGCCCACGCTCGCCGGCACGCGCACGTCGCGCGCCAGCGCCGCCACGCGCACCGGCGCGGTGCGCACGCCCAGGTTCTGCACGACGGCTGGATCGATGCGCACCACGCCGGGCTCGCCTGCGCCGGGTGCGCCCGCGTATTTCGGCACGAGATCCATGCTCGGCATCAGCGGCGACTTGCCGGGATGGTCGAAATGCTGCTGCGGCGACATCGGGTCGTACCAGTACAGCACGCGTTTGTCCGCGGCGACCGGCATCGGTGCGCCGCTGCCGGCGCGGCGCGCGCCCAGCCAGTAGAACATGGCCGAAGACAGCGCCATCGCGCTCACCGCCGCAACGATCCATACGCGTTTCATGGCGTCTCCTCCGCGGGAATCAGGTAGGCCAGCGCCGCCCAGTCGCGGCCCCAGGCCGCCAGCGCATCGGCGTAGGCGAGGCGCGCGCTGATTTCGTCTCGCCGCGCGTCGAGCCAAGGTCGCAGCGATCCGCCGGCGCGGTAGGCGGCCAGCGCGACGCGGGAACGATCCGCAGCGAGCGGGACCAGGTCGTCGCGGAAGCGGCGCGCCTGCCTCGTCCAGCCGCGCCAGTCCGCCAGACTTTGTTCGACCGCGGCGCGCTGCGCCCGGCGTGCGTCCTCGTGTTCGGCCAGCACGGCGTCGCGTTCGGCGTGGCGCGCGCCGATGTCGCGATCCTGGCGATTGCCGGCGAACAGCGGCAAGGTCATGCCGAAGTTCACCGAAGCCATGTCGGGCAGGCTGCCGAAACGCTTGCCGTAGCTGATGCCCACGCTCCACTGCGGGCGTTTGCCGGCGCGAGCCGCATCCAGCGACGCCTGCGCGCTCGCCTCGCGCGCCGGCCATTGCTGCAGCGGCGCCTGCCGGTCCAGTTGGGAAAGCAATGTGGCGGGCGGGACCGGCAATTCCTCGAAATCCGCCACGTCCGCCGCGCGCGCGTCCGCGCCGGTCCAGCGTCGCAGTATCGCCCGCGCGGCCTCGACGCCTGCCTGCGCCGCATCGATGCGGTTGTCGAGATCGGCCGCTTCCGCGCGCGCCGCCAAGGCATCGGCGGCGCCATCGGTACCACCCGCGAGCCGGGCCCGGCTCGCGCGCTTAGCCACATCCGCCGCGCCGCGCATGTCCTCGAGCAAAGCGAGCCGCCGCTGCGCGGCCCACAGGGAAACCCAGGCATCGGCAGCAGCCTGGCGCACGTCCGCGCCGGCCAGCGTGCGTTGCGCGGAAGCTGCCAGCACTTGAGCGTCTGCCGCAGCGCGCTGAGCCGCGCGCGCGCCACGCGACGGGATGCGCTGCACGATGCCGATCGTCTGCATCGTCATCGAATCGGCCAGCGGATCGAAAGCACCGCCACCGGTGGCGGTGAGATTGTCCAGTCCGATGCCAAGTTCCGGATCCGGCAAGCGCCCGGCGCGCACGCGATCCTCGCGTGCGGCGTCCACGCGCGCGGCGTCCGCGGCTAGCAGGGGCGCGTTGCGCACGGCCAGCGCGACGGCCGCGTCCAGGGTCAGGGGCGGAAATTCCGCAGCGTGCGCGAACGATGCGCAGGCGACGGCGGCGACAAGAGGCAGCAACGCATGCATGCGCCGGTTGCAAATACGGGTAACCATGCAAACTCCACAAGCGACGGGAAACGCGTCATCCGCAAGGACGGCGGCCTCGACATCAGCGGTGGAGTTCTAGATCTGCCGCGAACAGTACAGGTCCGCCAGCGGCGGCGACGGGTGCGGCAGATTGCGCAGCAACGATGGCGCCGCCGCAACGGACACCACGACGCCAGTAGCCGTCGGCAGCGCCGGCAGTACGAGCGGCGGGACGTCCAGCGCATGCGCATCGGGTGAAGGCGTTACGGCGGCGCTGGCGCAGTGATGGGCGCACAATATCGCCGCGTCTCCGTGCATCGACGCCATGTCCGCTGCCGCAATGCCCATGCAATCGCTGCCCGCGGCCGAACCCGAGACGGCACAAAAATGCGCGGCAAACGCAAATTGCTGGAACAACAGGGCGAACGCCGCTAGCAGCGCAAGGCGCAGGCGCGAACGCCGGGAAATGCGTAGTCGCAGTTTCATATGAATATTCTAGGCCATTGTGCGCGGCAACGATTGATCGGCATCAAGCGATCAGTGTTTTTCCGGCGCTTCCGCGTCCTCGTCCGGCGGCGCCTTGGCGACGATATCTCTGTATTGCTGCGGGGTCATGTCCGGCAATTTTTCCACGAATGCAACCATGGCCCAGATCGTATCGTCGTCGTGGCTGCCGCCCCAGGCCGGCATCGCGCTCATCTTGATGCCGTGCTTGATCGCCCAGAATGCATCGCGCGGATCCACACGCACCTGCGACAGGTTCGGCGGCTGCGGGTATAGGCCGGGCCTGATTTCGGAAGTCTCCATGCCGGGTGCGAGATGGCAGCCGGTACACATCGCGGAATAATGACCAGCGCCTTCGGAAATCCGCTGCGGATCGTCGAGATTCGGCACGACAAGGTCCGCCGCACGCAACCGGATCGAACGGTCCCGCAGTATCTGCATCAGCACGAAGACTGGCCGGGTGTGGTGATCGTCAGCGCCGATGTTGTAAATGCCGGAATAGACGAAGATACCAGCGCCCGACGTGAGTCCGATCAGTACAACCAGCAACGTGATCCAGCAGCTTCGAACGGAATTCTTCATGCTTCGTTCCTCAGAACCAGATGCGCAAACCCGCCACGATTTGTGCGTCGAACGGTGAGTGCCCGGCGGCGCGGGCGAAATCGCCCGTTTGCCCGAGACGCTGGCGCCAGACGATGCCGACGTAGGGTGCGAATTCGCGGCGGAGTTCGTAGCGCAAGCGCAATCCGAAATCGATATCCGACAGGCCTGAGCCGATATCGCGGCGCGGATCGGACTTGCCGTAGAAATTCGCTTCGGATTCCGGCTGCAGGATCAAACGCTGGGTGATGAGCACCTCGTATTCGGCGCGCAGGCGCAGGGCGCTGCGGCCCTGTCCACCGGCATAGGCCGTGGCCTGCAGATCGAACCAGTACGGGGCCAAGCCCTGCACGCCGAACGCCAGCCACTGCCGCGCCGGACCCGCACCCGAATCCGCGCGTGCGCCGAGTTGCCAGTCCCAGAACGACGCAAAGGCGTGATCCCAGAACAGTTCCATGCGCGCCGACGTGCGCCCGCCTTCATGCGTGCCTTCGCTGCGCAACCAGACCTTGTCGATGTCGCCGCCGTACCACGCATCGGCTTCCCAGTCGGTGCCGGAACCGTCAAGCCCCTTTTCGATCTGGTCGAAGCGCAGCATGCCGAAGCGTGCATCGTCGTCCATCTGCATTTCCTGCGTCATCTGCGCGGGCGACATCGGCGGCATCTCCTGCGCGGCGACAGGCAGGCTCGCGCACGACAACGCAAATGCAAAGAATCGTTTGCGCATCACGACACCGCTACTTCCCTGAACATTCCCGCCTCCATGTGATATAGCAAATGGCAGTGGTAGGCCCAGCGCCCGAGCGCATCGGCAGCGACACGGTAGCTCACCTGCTGCGCCGGTTGCACCACGACGGTGTGCTTGCGCACCAGGAATTCGCCGTCCTCGTTCTCCAGTTCGCTCCACATACCGTGCAGATGGATCGGATGCGTCATCATGGTGTCGTTCATCAGGATGAAGCGCACGCGCTCGCCATACTTGAGCCGGATCGGCGGTGTTTCGGAGAATTTCTTGCCGTCGAACGACCACATGTAACGACGCATGTTGCCGGTCAGGCGCAACGTGATTTCGCGCTTCGTGTCCGGCGATACCGGCGCGCCGACAGTGTGCAGGTCGGCGTAGGTCAGCGTGCGCCGGCCGTTGCCGCGCAGGCCGACGCCGGGATCGTCGAGGTTCGTGCGCGGCATCGCCACGCGCATGTCGACGCCGACGCCACCGGCGGGTACGGCATGATCCATGCCGGCCATCTCGTGATCCATCCCAGCCATCGCGCCCATCATGTCGGCCATGGTCAGGCGCTGCGGCGGATCGAGAGCGGGAACCGGCGCACCCATTCCCATCCGCGGAGCCAACGTGGCACGCGCGTAGCCGCTGCGATCCATGGCCTGCGCAAAGATCGTGTAGGCACTGTCGGCGTCGGGTTCAACGATCACATCGAAGGTCTCGGCGGGCGCGATGCGGAATTCGTCGACGGAAACCGGGTCGATGTCCTGGCCGTCGGCTGCAACCACGCGCAGCTTCAGGCCGGGGATACGCACGTCGAAGAACGTCATCGAGGCGCCGTTGATGAAGCGCAGCTTCACGCGCTCGCCGCGCGCGAACAGCCCGGTCCAGTTCGCGGCCGGCGTGGCGCCGTTGACGAGATAGGTGTAGGCGTAGCCCGTGACGTCGGACAGATCCGCAGGACTCATGCGCATGCGGTTCCACATGCGTCGCTGCGCGAGCGCCTTGTCCATGCCCTCGCCGCGAACGTCGCGCAGGAACTCTCCCAGCGTCGGCTGCGCGAAATTGAAGTAATCGCTTTTCTTCTTCAGGTTCGCGTAGATGCGTTCGGGATTGTTGTCCGTCCAGTCCGACAGCAGGATCACATGATCGCGTTCGCAGCGATGGCGCTCACCGCCCCGGGGCTCGACAACGATCGCGCCGTACAGTCCGGTTTGTTCCTGGAAACGCGAATGGCTGTGATACCAGTACGTGCCGGATTGCCGCACCGGGAATCGATAGATGAAGGTTTCGCCCGGCGCGATGCCGGCGAAGCTCAGGCCCGGCACGCCGTCCATGTTGGACGGCAACAGGATGCCGTGCCAGTGGATGGAGCTCGTCACCGGCAGCATGTTGCGCACGCGCAAGTTGACGGTGTCGCCCTCGCGCCAGCGCAGCGTCGGCGCGGGCAACTGGTTGTTGACGACGGTGGCGTTGCAGCTGCGTCCGGTGAAATCGACGCTCGTAGCACCGATGGACAAATCGAATTCCGTGCCGGCAAGTTCCTGCCGCAGCGGCGCGGAAAACCCCGGGCGCCACAATCCCATGCTCGCGGCCATTCCGCCGAGCGCCAGGCCCTGCACGAAGCGTCTTCGCGAGACCAGCTCATCATTCATCGTCTGCTACACTTCCTGCAGCGGTCACCATCGGCCCGGAAGACGACCATGAACTACCGCCACGCCTTTCACGCCGGCAACTTCGCCGACGTGTTCAAGCACGCGATTCTGACCGGCCTCATCGAATCGCTCAAGGCCAAGCAGACACCATTCCATTACTTCGACACCCACGCCGGCGCCGGCCGCTACGACCTGCGCGGCGACGAGGCGCGCAAGACGCGCGAGCACGAGGCCGGCGTGCAGCGCCTGCTCGACGCCATGCGCCTGCCGGCGCCGCTGCACATTTACCTGAACCTGGTGCGCGCGCTGAATGCGGGAAGCAGTGCGCGCGAGATGTCGACGTATCCCGGTTCGCCGCTGCTCGCCAGCCTGCTGATGCGCGACAACGACCGTGCGACCTTGTGCGAAATCCAGCCAGACGAAGCCACGCAACTGAAAAAACTCTTCGCCGGCGATGCGCGCATCGGCGTGCACCAGCGCGATGGCTACGCCGCTCTCGATGCGCTGCTGCCGCCGCCGGAACGCCGCGGACTGGTCCTGATCGATCCGCCGTTCGAGGCGCAGGAAGCCGAATTCGACGTCATCGAAGCCGCGCTCGTCAAGGCACTTGCGCGCTGGCCGACCGGCATCTACGCGATCTGGTATCCGATCAAGCTGCGCCAGCAGACCGCGTCCTTCCTGCGCAGCTTCGCGCGACGCAAGATTCCGAAGGTGCTGTGCGCCGAACTGCTGCTGCATCCGGACAATTCCGCGCTGCGCCTGAACGGCTGCGGCATGGTCATCGTCAATCCGCCGTGGAAGTTCGACCGTCAGCTCGCCGAGCTGATGCCGGCGCTGCGTGAACACCTCGTCCAAGGCCGCTTCGGCGAGCAGCGCGTGGAGTGGTTGACGGACGAGTGATTGCACCGCTCAGTTCGTCGACACCGGCACCTTCACGCTCCGCATCAACACACCCGCGTAGTAGGCGATGTAGTACGCGATGACGATGCCGAAGATCGCGAGCGTCAACGGACTTCTTTGATAGGCGGCGAACGGATTCGCGCCCGCCTGCGAGGCCGCGTGGGCCATGGGATAGACGACCATGAAGCGATAGGCGATGCGGCCGATCAGCAGCGCCGAAACGGCCAGCCCGATCCAGGTGTGCGGCGTGTAGAAACTGCCCTGTTCCGTGGTTTCGAATTGCGTGTGACGCAGACCCAGCCAGGCCAACGCCGTGCCGCCGGCGATACCCGCGAGCATGCCCTCGAACAATTGCAGGTTGCGCGTGGCGCCAGCGAGCACCAATCCGCCGACGACACCCAGCAGAATGATGCGCGAACGCATGCGCACGGGATGCACACGCTGGCGGCCGATGTTGCGGCGCACGCGCCGATAGATCGCGAACAACACGAACGCGGCGACGAGGGTGGGTGTAACGAATTTCGGATCCATATCGGATACCTGCGGCGGTGGCGAGAGTCAATCGGAAACGTCGGGTTCGAAGAATGACCAGCGGATTTCGGGAAAGCGCGCCCGCATCGCCGCTTCGACACGATTGATCGCGTCGATCAGCTCCGCGCCGGAAAGTTCGCCGCGCATTTGCGCCTTGGTCGCGACCATGACATCGGGGCCAAGTTGCAGCGTGATCAGGTTGAACAGGCGCTCGACTTCGGGTTGCGCACGCACGAAGGTTTCCAGGTCCGCGCGCAATGCGGGTTCGGCACTCTGGCCGACGAGCAACGATGCCACCTCGCGCGCGACGAACACGGCGACGACGCACAGCAGCGCGCCGATCGCGATCGAACCCCAGGCGTCCCAAATCGGATTGCCGCTGAACATCGTCGCGAGCACCGCGCACAACGCGAATCCAAGGCCGAGCAAGGCGGCCAGATCCTCGCCGAACACAACGATCAATTCGCTCTGCCGGCTGTCGCGGAACCAGCGCCACAAACTCTTGCCGGCGCGCGCCTTGTTGACCTCGCGCAGGCAGCCCCACATCGAAAACGACTCGGCGAAAATGCCGAACGCGAGCACGCCGACCGCCAGCCATGGCCAGCGCAGAGGTTCATGCGTTTCGAACTTGTGGATGCCTTCGTAAATCGAAAACATGCCGCCGACGCTAAATAGCAGCAAGGCGACCAGGAACGACCAGAAATACAAGACCATGCCGTAGCCAAGCGGATGATCGGCCGACGCCGCGCGCCGTGCGTGGCGCATGCCCACGAGCAACAGGCCCTGGTTGCCGCAGTCGGCCAGTGAATGCACGGCCTCGGCCAGCATCGAGCCGGAGCCGGTGACAAACGCAGCGAAAAGCTTGGCTAGGAAAATGGCGAAGTTCGCGCCGAGCGCGAGGAAAATGGTCTTCAGGGAGTCGGCTTTGGCGGACACGTCAGCTCTTTCGCTTGCGCTTAATGGGCTTCTTCGCAGTGCCGGATTCGATGGCAGCGAGTGCAGCCTGCTGGCGTTTGCTCAAGCCGGCGCGGACGAGTTCGTAAGAATGGCGCAGGAAACTTTCAATCTGCGCTCGTGCGAAGCGCTCGGGTTCGGTCAGCGTAATCCAGAACGGGCGCGCCGCGTAATGCGCCGGCACGATGCCGGGCTGCGCGGCCAGCTCGACGAATTGTCCCGCCTCGACCGCAAACGAAATCCGGTCGCGTTCGGGGCCGCACAGGCACAGCGTGACGAACGCGCGGTCCGCGACGCTGATCGCGAGCTCGTCCTCGCGCCTGACTGCCGCGCGCGCACCTGGCCAGGCACTGCACAGCATTTCCAATTCCGTCGCGTCCACGCCTGCACCAATCACAAAGTTCGCACTTTAGCAAAATCGAGCGCTTGGCGAACGCTTCAGGACGCAATGGAGCGTCGCCGCCCTGCCAGAAGTCACGCCGCCCTGCACGCACTGTCTGCACACGCTAAACTGCGCCTCCCGCGCCGGGCACATGAGTGCCTTCGGCGCTCTTTTCGTTGGCAAAACGCATGCAATTGTTCGACCCTTCACTGCCACGCGATGCCAAGCATCGCGCTTTCTGGAACACGCCGCCGGGCAGCGCCGCCGCACTCGCCGTCGCGCAGGCTGCGCGCCGCCACGCGGGAATCGTCGTCGCCGTTACCCACGACACGCACGCCGCGCACGCGCTGGAAGCCGATTTGCGCATCTTCGCCAGCGGTGATGTCGATGTGCTGCATTTCCCGGATTGGGAAACCCTGCCCTATGACCTGTTTGCGCCGCATCCGGAGATCGTCTCGCAACGCATCGCCGCTCTTTACCGGCTGCCGTCGATAACGCGCGGCGTGCTCGTGGTGCCGGCCGCGACGCTGATGCAGCGCCTGGCGCCACGCCAGTTCATTGGCGGGTCGAGTCTGATCCTGGAATTGCGCCAGCGCCTGGATCTGGCTGCCGAACAGCAGCGCCTGCAGGCAGCGGGTTACCGGAACGTTCCGCAAGTATCCGAACCCGGCGACTTCGCCGTGCGCGGCGCGCTGATCGACATCTTCCCGATGGGCGCGGCCGGGCCGTATCGCATCGAATTGTTCGACCGCGAGATCGAATCGATCCGCAGCTTCGATCCGGAAACACAGCGCTCGCTGAACAAGGTGGAAAAAGTGCAGCTGTTACCAGCGCGCGAATTTCCGCTCACGGATGAATCGACCAAGGCATTTCGCAACACGTTGCGCGAGCGCTTTCCCATCGATACTCGCCACTGCCCGCTATACCAGGACCTGAGGGAAGGCGCGACGCCGGCGGGGATCGAATATTACCTGCCCCTGTTCTTCGAGCGCACTGAAACCCTGTTCGACTACCTCGGCGAAAATCCGCTGTTCGTGCTGGCCGAAAGCGCACTGCCGGCGGCCGATGCGTTCTGGCAGCAGGCGCAGGCGCGCTACGACAGCCGCGCGCACGACATCGAACGCCCGATACTGCCGGTTGTCGAGTTGTATCTGCCGCCGGATCGGCTGCGCGAACAGTTGAACCTGCACCTGCGCGCCGAATTCGTCGCGACCGGAACGAATCCGCACGCCGTCGACCTTGGCGCAGGGCCCGCGCCCGAGTTGCCGATCAATCGGCGCGGCGAAGCGCCCGGTGCGGAACTGAAACGCTTCCTCGCTAGTTACGACGGGCGCGTGCTGATTGCGGTGGATTCCGCAGGCCGACGCGAAGCGTTGCTTGAGCAACTCGCTCAGGCGGATTTGCGCCCGCAGGTTGTGCAATCGTGGCAGGAGTTTCTCGAAGGCACGACGAAGCTGGAGACAGCCGTCGCCGCATTCGACGACGGCTTCGCAATTGCCGAACCCGCGCTCACGGTCCTCACCGAGCGCCAACTGCTCGGCGAGCGCGCGCAGCAGACGCGCCGGCGCAAAGTCGCCGCGCGCGATCCGGAAGCCGTCCTGCGCGACTTGTCCGAATTGGACATTGGCGCGCCGATCGTGCACTCCGATCACGGTGTCGGTCGTTATCAGGGGCTGGCCAAACTCGATATCGGCGGCGGCGGTGAATTCCTCGTCATCGAATACGCCAACGCCGACAAGCTCTATGTGCCGGTCGCGCAATTGCACCTGGTGTCGCGCTATTCCGGCACCGCGCCGGAACTCGCTCCGCTGCACTCCCTCGGCGGCAACGCCTGGGAGCGCGCCAAGCGTAAGGCCGCGCAGAAGGTCCGCGATGCGGCGGCGGAACTGCTCGCCCTGTACGCGCAGCGTGAAGCGCGCCAGGGCCATGCCCTCGTCTACGATCGTGCCCTGTACGCGCAATTCGCCGCCGCGTTCCCGTTCGAGGAAACGCCGGACCAGCTGCAGGCGATCGAAGCCGTGATCGCCGACCTCGCCTCCGGCAAGGCGATGGACCGCGTGGTTTGCGGCGATGTCGGCTTCGGCAAGACCGAGGTCGCGCTGCGCGCGGCCTTCGTCGCCGCCAGTGCGGGCAAGCAGGTCGCCGTGCTGGTACCCACGACATTGCTCGCGCAGCAGCACTACCAGAATTTCCGCGACCGCTTCGCCGACTGGCCCGTGCGCGTGGAAGTGATTTCGCGCTTCAAGTCGAAAAAGGAAACCGGCGAAGCGCTGGCGAAACTGCGCGACGGCAAGATCGACGTGATGATCGGCACGCACCGGCTGCTGCAGGCGGACGTGAAATTCAAGGACCTCGGCCTCGTCATCGTCGACGAGGAACACCGCTTCGGCGTGCGCCACAAGGAGGCACTGAAGAAACTGCGCGCCGAAGTGGACCTGCTCACGCTGACGGCGACGCCGATACCGCGCACGCTGAACATGGCCATGTCCGGCCTGCGCGACCTGTCGATCATCGCCACCCCACCCGAACACCGGCTCGCGGTAAAGACTTTCGTCACGCCTTATGATCCGGCCACGGTGCGCGAGGCGTTCCAGCGCGAGCTCGGTCGCGGCGGCCAAGTATACTTTTTACACAACGCGGTCGACAGCATCGAACGCACCGCGCGCGAACTCGGCGAACTGGTGCCCGATGCGCGCATCCGCATCGCCCACGGCCAAATGCCCGAGCGCGAACTTGAACAGGTCATGCTGGATTTCTACCGCCAGCGATTCAACGTGCTGGTATGCACGACCATCATCGAATCCGGCATCGACGTGCCGAGCGCGAACACCATCCTGATCGACCGCGCCGACCGCTTCGGCCTGGCCCAACTGCATCAGCTTCGCGGCCGTGTCGGCCGTTCGCATCATCGCGCCTACGCCTACCTGATCGTGCCCGACAAGCGCGCGCTGACCGCGGATGCGGAAAAGCGCCTCGACGCCATCGCGGCGATGGAAGAACTCGGCGCGGGCTTCACCCTGGCCACGCATGACCTGGAAATCCGCGGCGCCGGCGAATTGCTCGGAGAGGAACAAAGCGGGCAGATCGAGGAGATCGGATTCGCGTTGTATGCCGATTTGCTCGACCGCGCCGTGCGCGCGCTGAAATCCGGCAAGGTTCCCGATTTCGACCTTGCCAGCGATCACGATGCCGAGGTCGAACTGCACGTACCGGCATTGATCCCGGACGATTATCTCGCCGACGTGCACGCGCGTCTGACCTTGTACAAACGCATCGCCAGCGCGCGTGACACGGATGCGCTGCGCGAGCTGCAGGTGGAAATGATCGACAGATTCGGTCTATTGCCGGAAAGCGTGAAAAACCTGTTCGCCGCGGCGGCACTCAAACTCGGCGCGAACGCGCTCGGCATCCGCAAACTCGAACTCGGCGAGAACGGCGGTCGCATCGTGTTCAATCCCAATCCGGCCATCG
This sequence comes from Rudaea sp., assembly GCA_035465735.1. Lineage (GTDB taxonomy): Bacteria > Pseudomonadota > Gammaproteobacteria > Xanthomonadales > Rhodanobacteraceae > Rudaea. The sequence goes on along the minus strand of DATIVQ010000047.1, from coordinate 4,297 downwards.
AAGCGATGACCGTGATCAAGCTGATCCAGTCGCAGCCGAAAACCTATGCGCTGGATGGCCAGGACAAACTGAGGATCCGTATGCCGCTGCCCGGCGCCGCGGAGCGGCTGGGGGCGGCGCAGAACCTGCTGCGGACACTGGCGGCAAAACCGTGACCACCCTGTCCATCAAGGTCAAGCCGAACGCGCGCACGAGCTGCCTCGAGCAGGGCAGTGACGGCGCGTGGTTCGCGCAACTGAAATCGCCGCCGGTCGACGGCAAGGCGAATGCGGAACTGATCGCGCTCATCGCGGAAAGGTTCGGCTGCCGCAAGACGCAGGTCTCGATCAAGGCCGGCGCGGGCGGCCGGGTGAAGCGGGTGCGGATCGACGATTAGCTCGTCGGCATTCCCGCGAGCGGACCCATGAATTGCCGGTAATAGCGCAATTCCGCGATGGAGTCGCGCACATCGCTCAACGCGGTGTGGGTGGATTCCTTGGTGAAACCCTTGCCGATCTCTGGCGCCCAGCGCCGCGCCAATTCCTTGACCGTGGACACGTCGAGGTTGCGGTAGTGGAAGAACCGCTCCAGCCGCGGCATCAGCCGGTACAGGAAACGCCGGTCCTGGCAAATGGAATTGCCGCACATGGGCGACTTGCCGGCCGGCACCCAACGATTGAGGAATTCCGTGGTCGATGCTTCGGCCTGCGCCATGTCCACCGTGGAATCCAGCACGCGCTCCCACAATCCGGACTTGGCGTGCTGCTTGCGGTTCCAGTCGTCCATCGCTTCCAGGCGGGCAAGCCCGTGATGAATCGCGAATTCCGGTCCTTCCTCCAATATATTCAATTGTTTGTCGGTGACGACCGTGGCAATTTCGAGGATGGAATCGGCATCCGTGTCGAGGCCGGTCATCTCCAGGTCGATCCAGATCAGGTTGTCTTCGTGCGCAAACGGCTGGCTCATGCGGTGCGGTTCCCGGCGAATTGTCCGCACCATAGCATCGGCGCGCCGCGCTTGCCCAGCCCGGCACGATTTGCGCATGGGTCAAAGCATCACTAGACTCCGGCACTTGTGTCTGCCGCTTTCAGGGAAGTCGACGTGGACCGCATCCTGCTCGTGGAAACTTCGGCAACGCGCCGGCGCGCGATGCACGGGCTGCTTGCGGCACGCGGCTTCGCCGTCAGCGAGTTGTCCGACTATGCACAGGCGCTGCCGCTGATCGAACGCCTGGGCAGCACCACGCTCGGTTTCCGCGGCATCGTCATCGGCTGGCCGGAACACAGCGACGCTCTGGCCGAACAGGTCTTCTCCATCCTGCACCGCGACGAGTTCGAGCACTTCGCCGTTCTGCTGCTGGCGGACACCAACGATGGCGCGGCGGTGAACTGGATGATGAAGCGCGCCAGCACCGGCCTTTTGCTGTGGAGCGACTACAGCGAATGCGCCGAGGCGATGGTCAAGTTGCTCAATCCGCCTTCGCCGGTGACGCAGGACCTGGACGTCGGCGGGCAATCGCATTTGCGCGTGCTGTTCGTCGACGATTCGGCCACGGTGCGCATCGCCTTCCGCCGCCTGCTGATGAAACATGGCTATCTGGTGGAAACCGCCGAGGACGTCGAGGACGGTTGGCGCAAGGCGCAGGCGACTGCGTTTGACCTGGCCATCGTCGACTACTTCATGCCCGGCGATCCGGGCACGGTGCTGGTGCAGCGGCTGCGCAACGATCCGCGCACCGCGAACGTGCTCGCCGCCGTCATCACCGGCACCTATTCCGATCGCGTGATCAACGAATCGCTGAGCGCCGGCGCGCTCGAATGCCTTTTCAAGAGCGAGGCGCGGGAACTGTTCCTGGCGCGCCTGGGCTCGCTCGCTCGCGCCGTGCGGGATCGCAAGTCGGTCGACGCGGAACGCCGCCGCCTGCAAAGCATCTTGAGCTCGGTCGGCGACGGCGTCTATGGCGTAGACGGCCGTGGCGCCATCCAGTTCGTCAATCCCGCGGCGCTCGACATGCTCGGCTACGAAGCGGCCGGCGACCTGGTCGGCGAATCGGCTTATGACAGCTTCCACCACAGCTACGAAGACGGCACCGCGGTGCCGCGCAGCGCCTGCTTCCTGTCGCAGTGCTACGCGCAAGGCAGCCAGGTTCCCGGCTGGCAGACCGTGTTCTGGAGCCGCTCCAAGCGTCCGGTACCGGTCGAATGCACGGTCTACCCGATGCAGGTCGAGGGCCGCCGCGAGGGCTCGGTGGTGGCGTTCCGCGACATTTCCGCGCGGCGCATGCTCGAGGAGGAACTGCGTTGGCAGGCCAGTCATGACACGCTGACCAAGCTTCACAACCGCGCCTGGTTCGAAACCCAGCTCGAACAGGAAATCGCGCGTTTGAAGCGCACCGAGCAGGTGTCGCTGCTGCTGTTCCTCGATCTCGACCGTTTCAAGTACATCAACGACACTGCCGGCCATACCGCCGGCGACCAATTGCTGGTCGAGATCGGCCGGCGCCTGTCCTCGCGCCTGCGCGCCAGCGACCACATCGCGCGCATGGGCGGCGACGAGTACGCCGTGATCCTGCGCAATGTCAACAACGCCGACATCGCCCAGGTCTCCGACGAATTCCGCAAGGCGCTCGGCGCCCTGCCCTTCGCCTACGGCGGCAAGAGCTACCGCGTCGGCACCTCGATCGGCGTGACCCGGCTCGACCAGCACACGCCCTCGCCAAGCGAAGCGATGGCGGCCGCGGACGTGGCCCTGCACCTGGCCAAGCGCAACGGTCGCAACCAGATCCACGTGTTCTCCGTCGATACCGACCAACGCGCCCGCATGGACATGGAACTGGGCTGGTCGGCACGCCTGGAATCGGCCCTGAAGAACGACGGCTTCGCGCTGTGCTTCCAGCCAATCCTGCCGCTCGCCAACCTTGACTATGAACGCCTGCCAGAACAGCACGGCGCGCTGTGGACGCGCTACCAGCGCCAGCATGGCCAGCAACAGCGCATGTTCTACGAAATCCTGATCCGCCTGCGCGCCGCGGACGGCTCGCTGGTCGCACCGAATGCGTTCCTGCCGGCGGCCGAACGCTTCAGCATGGTCGCCGATATCGACCGCTGGGTGATCCGGCACGCTTTCCAGACCATGCGCGAACACCATCGCCATGAATCCCCGATGGGTCTGTCGATCAACCTCGCCTCGCAATCCCTCGCCCACGGCAATCTCGGCGGATTCATCACCGACTGCCTGGTCGAATTCGATGTCGATCCGCGCGCCGTGATCTTTGAAGTCACCGAGACCGGCGCGCTCAACCACCTGGAAGCCGTGCGTCACCTCATCGCCGAACTCAAGCCCTTCGGCTGTCGCTTCGCGCTGGACGATTTCGGCATCGGCTTCTCCTCGTTCGCGCACCTGAAGCATCTGGACGTGGATTTCCTCAAGATCGACGGTTCGTTCATCCGCGAATTGCTCAACGATCCGGTGGATCTGGCCGTGATCAGCGCGATCACGAACATCGCGCATTCGATCGGCAAGATTGCCGTCGCCGAGCACGTCGACCGCCCGGAAGTCCTGCGCGCCCTGCACGCCTGCGGCGTCGACCAGGCTCAGGGCTTCTACATCGGCAAGCCGCAACCGACGCTGCGTGCGGCGAACGGCCAGCTCGAACTGATCCACGATCACGGCGCCACAGGCGAAAGCGCCGCGTAGTACGCGTGGTACGCTGCGCAGATGCAGGTCGCGAGCATCTACTGGCACGATTACGAGACTTCCGGCACCGATCCGCGCCGGGACCGTCCGGTGCAATTCGCCGGCCTGCGCACCACGCTCGATCTGACGCCCATCGGCGAACCGGCATCCATTTTTTGCCAACCTGCGCCGGACGTATTGCCACAACCGGGCGCCTGCATGGTCACTGGCATCGCCCCGCAGGACGCGCAGCGCGACGGCATGATCGAAGCGGAATTCGCCGCGCGCGTCCGCGAAGAACTGGGCGCGCCCGACACCTGCGGCGCCGGCTACAACTCGATCCGCTTCGACGACGAGTTCACGCGCAACCTGCTTTACCGCAACTTCCACGATCCCTACGAACGCGAATGGAAGGACGGCAATTCGCGTTGGGACATCATCGATCTGGCGCGGATGTGCTACGCGCTGCGGCCTTCGGGAATCGAATGGCCGGCCAACGAGAAGCACCAGCCAAGTTTCAGGCTGGAGCACCTGACGGCGGCAAACCATCTCGCGCACGCACATGCGCATGATGCGCTGTCCGACGTGGAGGCCACCATTGCGTTCGCGCGCCTGCTCAAACGCGCCCAACCCAAATTGTGGG
>DATIVQ010000046.1:0-2143 GCA_035465735.1 Rudaea sp. | reverse complement strand
CTCGTGCGTGCGCTTGACCGCCAACGTACCGGCGATGATCGCCGTATCCACGATCGGACCCTTTTTCGCGCGCATGCCTTGCGCGCGCAGGGCGCGGGCGACGGCGGAGGGAAAGCGCCCGATGGCCTGCGCAGCGGCGTTGCGCATGCTTGCGGCCTTGGCGCCGACGTCGACCATGCGTGGGCGGCCGTCAGCGCCGACATGTGAAAGCGTGGCCCTGGGTTTGCTCATGTCATCCGCCGATACTGAACATTTCCACTTTTTCCGTATTCCCCGCCGCGCGCATCTCTGCGCGCAATTCGCTGTACCGGTCCGCGCGCTGGCCCCAGCGACCGGCGATCAGGCGGACCAGTTCCTCGTCGCCGATGCCGTCGCGCAGCGGACCGCGCAGGTCGAAGCCCATGCGCGCGAACAGACAGGTGTACAGCTTGCCGTCCGCCGACAGGCGCGCGCGCGCGCAAGCGCCGCAGAACGGCTGAGAAACCGAACTGATGAAGCCGATCTCGCCGGCGCCGTCCGCATAGGCATAGCGCTGCGCGACTTCGCCGCGGTAATTCGGCTCGAGCGCACGCAGTGGCCAGCGCGCCTGAAGACGTGCGAGCAGTTCTGCGCTTGGCACCACGGCGTCGGCACGCCAGCCGTTGACCGTGCCAACGTCCATGTATTCGATGAAGCGAACGACATGCGGCGTGCCGCGGAAGCGCTCGGCCAGATCCGTCGCCTGATGGTCGTTGACGCCGCGCAGGACGACGCAATTGATCTTGAGTCGGTCGAAACCCGCGCTTTCGGCGGCGGCTATGCCCGCGAGCACTTCGGCGACCTCGCCGCGTCCGCCGGAGAGCTGGCGGAACGTGTCCGGATCGAGGCTGTCCAGCGAAACGGTCAGGCGGCGCAGGCCGGCCTCGCGCAAGGCGCGCGCGACCCTCGGCAGCAATACGCCATTGGTGGTCAGCGCGATGTCTTCGACGTCCGCAATTTGCGCGAGCTGGCGCACCAGTTCGTGCAGGTCGCGGCGCAGCAGCGGTTCGCCGCCAGTCAGGCGCAGCTTGCGCACGCCCAGCGCGACGAAGGCGCGCGCGAGGCGCGCGATTTCCTCGAAGCGCAGGCGCTGGTCCTTGCCGAGGAAAACGTGGTCAAGCGAGTACTGGTCTTCAGGCATGCAGTACGTGCAGCGGAAGTTGCAGCGGTCGATGACGGAAATGCGCAGGTCGTGCAGGGGCCGCTGGCGCGTATCCAGGATCGGTGCGGCGCGCGCGGGTTCCGGACGTGGTGGAACGATTGCACGATTCATGCGGGTGGCACTTCCTTCAGCACCGCTTCGGCAGCGGGTGACGGCAGGGCGACGCGCTCGCCGCGCTGCGCGATGCGCAAGCCGCGCGCGGCCAGCACCCGGCCGTCGGCTGCGCCGCCGTAGTGGTAAAGCAGCATCCGGCTGCGCATCTCGTCGTCGTACTCGCGCGCCAGATCTTCGACGCCAGTATGCGACGGATTGCCGTGCAGGGCGCAATCGTGCGCGATCAGCGCCGGCCGCGGCGCGAATTGCGCCAGCATTTCAGGAATCGGCCGGGTATCGCCGGTCCAGGCAAAGGATCCGCGCAGGGCCAGTCCGAACGAGGATTGCGGCGCGTGATGACGGGTCGGAAACACGTCGAACCACAGGTCTTCGTGCCAGAAGCCGTGCGAGCAGGGCACGGCATGGAAGCCGTCCCAGAAATTCGCGCCGCCTTCGGCCACGACCTGCGGATAATCGGCCACGCGCGCTTGCAGGTGCGGGATCAGGGCGGCGTGCGCATACAGACGCACCGTTCCCCGCAGCGCAGCGTCGAAATAGACGCGATAGAACAGCCGCTCCAAACCCGCAACGTGGTCCATGTGCGTGTGCGTGATATACACGGCGCGCGGCGGTTCGGCGTAGGCATCGAGGTATGTCGTCAGCGTTTCCGGACCGCAGTCGATCAATAGCAGAGGTTTTCCGTCGCGCTCTATCACCGCACCGGACGATCCCAGTTCCACGGCCTGCGCGGAACCGACGCCGAGAAAATGCAGTGCGAGATTCATGCCGCCATCCCTTTCTCCCACGCCGCCAGCAGCGGTTGCCACAAGTCGCGTTCGAACTCGGATTCGCCGTTGCGTGCCGCGCCGA
>DATIVQ010000045.1:0-1911 GCA_035465735.1 Rudaea sp. | reverse complement strand
CGGGGCGAAATGCGGCAAGCGCGGCATCGGCGTGCGGTACGCCGCATCGAGGAATGCTGCAGCGCGCTCCATGAACGCGACGAATTCGGGCCAGCGCTCCGCGTCGTGCGCAGAGAACTCGCGGATCGTCGCCTGAGCACGCGCGGGATCGGCATCGATTGTGAGGCGCTTGCCGTCGCCGAGCAGGCACACGTAAGGCGAACGCGCGGACGACGCGGGCAAATTCAGGCCAAGGTCGCGCATGATGTCCGGCCGCAGATGCGCGCTCGCGTGCAACGAATCGGCGCTAAAGCCGTCGCCAAACGATTCGGTCACAAGCTGGCCGCCGGCGATCCCGCGACGTTCGAGCACGAGCACTTTCTTCCCGGCCTTCGCCAGGTAGTTCGCCGCAACGAGTCCGTTGTGCCCGGCGCCGATGATGATTGCATCCCAGGCCATCACGCGTGATCCTTCAGGATGGCGTCCGCTGCGAGCTTGCCCGGCGCGCCCATGACGCCGCCGCCAGGGTGCGCGCCGGCAGCGCCGAAGTAGTAACCGGGCAGCGGCGTGTGGAAATCGGCCCACTGCGGCGCTGGGCGGAAGAAGAACAACTGGTGCAGCAGCAGTTCGCCGTGGAAGATGTTGCCGCCCGTGATCCCGGCAATGCGCTCGATGTCCTTCGGCGTGATCACCTGCTTGCCGACGATGCACTGGCGGATGTTCGGCGCGTATTTCTCGATCGTCGAGATCACCGTCTCGCCGAACGCGTCGCGCTTGGCGTCGTCCCAGCCGCCTTCGATGTCGTACGGCGCGTACTGCACGAAGCACGACATCACGTGATGACCCGGCGGCGCCATGTCGCGGTCGATCATCGACGGGATGATCATGTCGATATACGGGTTCTTCGAGAACTGGCCGTACTTGGCCTCGTCGTAGGCGCGCTCGATGTAGTCGACGCTCGGGCTGATCGAGATCGCGCCACGGTGCAGCGGACCTTCGCCGGGCAGGCAGGTGAAGTCCGGCAGCGCGTTCAGCGCAATGTTGACCTTGCCCGATGAGCCGCGCACGCGGAAACTTTTGATCGACTGCACGAAGTCGTCCGGCAGATGCTTGCTGTCGACGAACTGCAGGAACGTGCGCTTCGGATCGGCGGCGGAGAGCACGATCTTCGCGCGCAATTCATCGCCGTTGTGCAGCGCCACGCCGGCGGCGACGCCGCCCTTGACGATAACTTTGTCGACCGACGCATTCGTGCGGATTTCCACGCCAAGTGAGCGCGCGGAACTGGCAATCGCTGCCGACACGCCACCCGTGCCGTTCTTGGCGAAGCCCCAAGCGCGGAATGCACCGTCGATCTCACCCATATAGTGATGCAGCAGCACGTACGCCGTGCCCGGCGAACGCGGACCGAGGAACGTGCCGATGATGCCGCTCGCCGACTTCGTACCTTTGAGCGGATCGAATTCGAACCACTCGTCGAGCAGGTCGGCCGACGACTGCGTCACGAGCTTGGCGATGCGATACAGCTCTTTCTCGCTCAGGCCGCGCGCGTACTGTCCGATTTTGAGCAGACCGAGCAGATCGCGCGGACTCATCGACGAAGGATCCGGCGGCACCATGCTGATGATCGGCTTGATCGCTTTCGCCGCGCGCGCCATCACACGCGAGTATTCGTCGTAGGCTTCCGCGTCTTTCGGCGAGTGACGATAGACCTCCTGGCGCGTCAGATCGTGGTCGTCCCAACTGCCCAGGTAATCGCCGTTGTCGAGCGGCGTGACCGTGCTCGGCAGTGGCAGGATCTTTAGGCCATGCTTCGGCAGTTCGAGATCGCGGATGATCTCCGGCCGCAGCAAGCTCACGACATAGCTGAACTCCGTGAAGCGATAGCCCGGGAAGATTTCCTCGGTCATCGCCGCGCCGCCGACGACTTCG
>DATIVQ010000044.1:0-6689 GCA_035465735.1 Rudaea sp. | reverse complement strand
CGGCGACGGCATCTGCATCGTGCCCGCTGCGCCCGAGCGCCTGCGCAACAACGACAGCCACTATCCGTACCGGCAAGACAGCGACTTCCATTATCTGACCGGCTTCGCCGAACCCGACGCGGTGCTGGCGCTGATTCCCGGTCGCGCGCATGGCGAGGCGATCCTGTTCTGCCGCGAGCGCGATCCGGAACGCGAGGCGTGGGACGGCGCGCGCGCGGGGCAGGACGGCGCGGTGCGCGATTACGGCATGGACGACGCCTTTCCGATCGCCGACATCGACGACATCCTGCCCGGCATGCTCGAGGGCCGCGCGCGTGTTTACTATCATTTCGGCCGCGACGCCGACTTCGATGTGCAGCTCATCGGCTGGGTCAATCGCGTGCGCGCGCGCATCAAGCAGGGGGCGCGCGCACCGCACGAATTCGTCGCGCTCGGCCACATCCTGCACGATCTGCGCCTGTACAAGACGCGCGATGAATTGCGGGTGATGCGCAAGGCCGCGCAGATCGCCACCGGCGCGCATGTGCGCGCGATGCGCGCAGTGCGGCCGGGCATGAACGAACACGAGATCGAGGCCGAGTTGCTGCACGAATTCCGTCGCCGCGGGGCGGTGCCGAGCTATGAGCCCATCGTCGGCGGCGGCGCGAACGGCTGCGTACTGCATTACCGCGCAAACAATGCGCCGCTGCGCGATGGCGACCTGCTCCTGATCGACGCCGGCGCCGAGTACCAGTGCTATGCCTCGGACATCACGCGCACATTCCCAGTGAACGGGAAGTTCTCGCCCGAACAACGCGCGCTCTACGACGTGGTACTCGCGGCGCAGCGCGCGGCGATCGCTGAGGTGCGTCCTGGTAAACCGTTCGGCGCCTATCACGACGCTGCGGTGCGCGTGATCTGCGCGGGATTGATCAAGCTCGGCCTGCTCAAGGGCAGTGTCGCAAAGAACATCCGCGAGCAGACCTACCGCAAGTTCTACATGCACAAGACCGGGCATTGGCTCGGGCTGGACGTGCACGACGTCGGCGATTACCGCGTGGACGGTGAGTTCCGCGAACTCGAGCCCGGCATGGTCGTGACCGTCGAACCGGGCCTGTACATCGCGCCGGACGCGAAAGGCGTCGCCGCAAAGTGGCGCGGCATCGGCATCCGTATCGAGGATGACGTGGTCGTGACCCGTGGCGAGCCGGAAGTGATCACCACTGCCGTGCCGAACGACCCGGACGAGATCGAAGCGCTGATGGCCGCAGCGCACAAGTAGCCGGAGCTGTCCATGCGCAGGACGTGCCTTGCCCTCGTTGCCCTGCTCGCGTTCGACGCGAGCCACGCTGCCACCGTGCCAGTGCATTTCGGCCTGTTCGGCAACGTGCACGTGGCTGTGCCGGCCGGCGAACCCAAGCGTGCGATCGTGCTGATTTCCGATAACCGCGGTTGGGATGCTCGTGCTGAAGAGTTGGCGACGGCACAGGCGGACGCTGGCGCATTCGTGCTCGGCATCGATCTGCCCGCGTATCTGGCGCAGATGGAATCGATCAAGGACAAGTGCTCATTTCCAGCCGGGCATTTCGAGGAAATGATCCACTGGATCCAGCGCGACCGGAAATTGGACAAGTATATTTATCCCATTTTGGTCGGCGACGGCGCGGGCGCCGCGTTCGCCTATGCGCTCGACGCGCAGGCGCCGCAGGGCACGTACAAGGGTTTGGTGACGCTCGGCTGGGATGCGGATTTTCGCCTTCCCAAGCCGGTGTGCAAGGGCGACGCCGGCGCGATGACTGCTCCGGACGGCGCCGGGCGTTTCCGTGTCGAGCCGGTGAAGACACTGCCGAATCCGTGGCTGCCGCAGCCGTTTGCACCCGGCGCGCGGCATGCGGGCATTCTCAATCAAGTGCCTGCGTTCGCGAGGAGCCTGCTTGCTGCGGTGCGCGCGGACAATTCCGATCCCGGCAAGGCGCTCGCCACCGCGATCGAATGGTTCACTGCACCGGCGCGAGCCACGCCGCCTTTGCCGCAGGACATCGCCGACCTGCCGCTGGAAGCCGTGCCGGCGCAAGGCGCGTTCGCGCAGCGCATTGGCATCATCCTCACGGGCGATGGCGGCTGGGCGGGCCTGGATGTCGCTGTTGCCAACCAGCTCGCGCAGCGCGGCATCGAGGTCGTCGCGCTCAATACGCTCAAGTATTTCTGGGAAACGCGCACGCCGGCGCAGGCCGCCGACGCGCTCACCCGCATCGTCGGCCACTTCGGCGCGCAGTTCCCGCGCGCGGATTTCGTCGTGATCGGTTATTCCTTCGGCGCGGGCCTGTCGCCCGTGTTGATCAATCGTCTGCCCGAGTCCGCGCGCAAGCGCATCGCCGCGCAGGTGCTGATCTCGCCCGACGACGAGGCCGTGTTCGAAATCCACGTCGGCGACTGGTTCGGCTCGACCGCGCACAAGGGTGCAATCCCGATCGCGCCGGAGATCGCCAACTCCCAAGTGCCGGTGATCTGCGTGCACGGCGCCGACGAAGACGACAGCTTCTGCAAGCAGATCGTCGGTCGGCCGAACGTGCGCGAACTCGTGCTGCCGGGCGCGCATCATTACAACGGCGACTACGACAAGCTCGGCGCGGCGATCGTGGCGGCACTGCCGGCGCGGAAGGATTGACTATCCGATCAGCAATCGCCGATACCCGCCCGACACCAGCGCGGCGATGTCGATGAGCAGACCCGGCACCCACAGCCCGCGCGGGTAGGCGAGGTAGGAGCCGACCCATTCGGGTTTGAACTTGTCCTTGTAACGGCGCACGCCCTGGTAGTTGTAGAAGCGGTTGCCGTACTGGAAGGCAAGCGCGGCAAGGCGCTCGTTGACGCGCGCGTAGGGGTTGTCGCCGACGCGCGAGAGCGGCGCCATGCCGAGGCTGAACAACTCGTGGCCCTGTTGCTGTGCCCATTGCATGACATTCGCGAACAGGAAATCCATGGTGCTGCGCGGTGCGTCGGCGACGTGGCGCATGAGATCGACGCTGGCGTGGCCGCCGGGTCCGTAGGGTGGCAGTACGTTGGCGAACGCGATCAGCTCGCCGTCGCGCTGGACGAGGCCGAGCGGACTCCAGGCGAAATACGCCGGATCGAAACGGCCCAGCGAGAAACCTTTTTCGTCGCTGCCCTTGTCCGCGAGCCAAGCGTCGGAAACGCGTTCGAGATCCGTGAGCAAGGCCGTATCGAACGGCGGCTGCACGATTGTGAAAGTCAGCTTTTCCTTCTGCGCGCGGTTCGTGGCCTGACGCAAATCTTCCCAGCGCTTGCCGGCAAGGGAAAATTCTTCCAGCCGGACCAGCGCCAGTTCGCCGAGCTTGAACAGGTCGAAGCCGTGGTCGTGGTAGCGCGACAGGTCCGGTTCCAGCACCTCGTAGAAGACCGGCACGCGATCCTGCGCGTCGGCGAAGTGACGGAAGTCGAGGATCGCGCGGTCGATCGCCGTGTCCGTACCGCAGGGCGAGCCGAGCGCGACGAGGCGGTCGCGCACGCTGCCGTAGGCGATCACGGCCTGATGGTCGGCAGCCCAGAACAGGTGCTTGTCGGCCATGAAGGTAAGGTGCGCGAACTCGCCGCCGCCATGTTCGTTGTACAGGTTGCGTGCGCGTTCCAGCTCGGCGTGATGGGGTAATGCAAGCTTGGGCCGGTTGACCGCGAACGCCTGCCAGATGAGATAGATGATGAGCCCGAGCAGTGCGGCGGCAAGGCCGCGACCAATGCGCGAGGTGTGCTCACCGAAGCCGACATAGAACAGGTCGAAGGAATCGTCGCCCAGCACCTGGGCAACGCCGATGGCAAAGAACACCAGCACACAAATCAATAGGCCCGCGAACCAGCCGAAGGTTCGTGCCGAGGTCAGTGTCATCGCACGCCGCGAGAACACGCGCTTGCGCGCGCGCAGCAGCGCGGCCACGGCGAGCAGGAACAGTGCTTCGCCGAAATGCAGGCCTTTCGTGATCGCCAGCGCCGCGCTGATCAGCAGCAGCCATTGCGCGACGCGATAGGCCAGGCGCAGGCGGCCGTCGATACCGCGTGCGAGGCCGAGCAAGAGCACGCCCGAAACCACTGAAAACCAGTTTGAACTTTCCACCGCCAGTATCGGCAGGTGCGCGCGCACCGTTTCGATGTGCTCGCTCACCGAAGGGATCGCCGCCGAGGCGAGCTGCATGGCACCGGCGCCGAAGGTCAGGATCGCGAGCAGGCGCGTGCCGAAGTCGGCAAGCAGGGTTGCCGGCAGGCCGAGCAGACCGAACAGCGGATGCCCGGCGAGGCGCGTGCGCAGTCGCGCCAGCAGCGGCAGGCGCGCGGTCAGCATTTCCGAGCCCAGGTACAGCGCGATGAGCATCGGCAGCAGGTAATAGGCGATGCGGAACAGCATCAGGCCCGAAACCACGGCGGCCTTGTCGTAGCCGGCCTCGGTCAGCGCGAGCAGGATCAGACCATCGAATACACCAAGACCGCCGGGCACCTGGCTGACCAGACCGAGCACGCCCGCACCCGCGAACGCGCCGAGCAGCAGGCCGGGCTTGACGTGTTCGCCAGACAGGTAAATGCAGGCGTACAGCGTCGCCGCAGCAAGCAACCAGTCAATCAGCGACACGAGCGTGAGTTCGACCTTCAGGCGCAGCGGCGGAATGCCGACGTCGGCCGGCAACCAGCGCATCAGCGCGCGCCGCGTGGTGAGGAAGAAGTACAACGGCAGATACAGCGCCGCCGCGATCAGCACCGCGGCTGCAACCCAGCGCTGCGTGGTGCCGCTGGTCAGCGGCAGGGAACTCGTCGCCAGCGTCGCGATCACGAGCAGCGACAAACCCGAGAGCAGCGACAGCGCCTGCATGCCGATCAGCGCGGCGGCGCGCGACAGCGGCACCTTCAGGCCACTCAGGCCCATCAGGCGCACGCTGGCGCCCATCGCGCCGGAAAGATTGAGCGTGTTCGCCATGGCGTTGGCGACGAAGGCGAGGCGGAAGCAATCGCGCGCGTGCAGGCCGAGTCGGAGCCAGCGCGCGATCAGCCAGTCCACGCTGCCGGTGAAGGTGACGCCGACGAGCGCGAGCGCAGCCGCCCCGAGCGCGGGCAGGGTCGGCACGCCGATCAGGGTGCGCTGGATGTCGGCAAGCGGAAACTCGCCGGCCTCGCGCCACAGCAGCCAGGTGGTGAGCGCCAGGAAACCGACCGGCACGATCCAGCGCAGGCGGGAGAAAAGGCTCGACCCGGCGGTGGAATCCTCGCTCATCGGGCGCGACCGGTGCTCAGCGGTTGCGCTCGGCCACGCGCGGTCCAGGCGCGGCACTGCGCAGCAGTTCGATCAGCCCGGCGCGGTACTGCGGCATCCAGTTGCGCGGCACGCCGTAGCCGTGGCCGACGTGCGGCAGGCTGATCACTTTTCCATTTTTCACCTTGTCCACGAAGCTCACAGTCGCCGGCGGGTTGCAGACCTTGTCGATGTCGCCTTGCAGCACGATCCACGGCGCCGGCACGCGCGGCACGGTCTTGAAGACGAAGCCGTAGGGCGGCTTGTGCTGTTTGTCCGCGGTCAGGCCGGTGTCCTCGCAGAACGGCTTGTGATAGATCAGGTCCGGGCAGAAACCGAGCGTCATCGCGCCGGAGAAACGCTCATCGCCGGCCTGCGCCAGAGCCGCGTAGGCGATGGTGGCGCCGGACGAGTACCCGATTAGCAACGGCCGGTAATGCTGCGGCAGGTCCATCGTGGACTTCACCTCGTTGCCGATGCGGGTCAGCGCGGCGGCGGCGTCGCTGCACTCCCCTGTGCCGGCGTCCAGCGATTTCAGCAGCGCCGGCGTGCTGAACCCCGCGACCCAGTAACCTAGGCTTGCCGCGGTCTGCGCCATGTCCCATACGCCCAGCTCCCAGCCGCCGTCGCCCGAGGCGAACAAGGCCAGGCCCTTGGGCGTGCCTTCCGGCGCATAGACCGTCACCGCGCCGACGCCTTCGACGTCGAAAATGCGTGCGGCCTTCGGATCATGCGCGGGCGGCTTGTGCCGCGCCGCGTGTGCGGCGTGCGCCAGAGTGGATCCGTGGATTTTTTCAGGATGCGTGACGGGACGGTTCTCCGGCGCCGGAAAATGCGTGGTCGCCGGCGCCGCGTAGTCGGGCACGAAGGGTTGGGAGGTTGCCGAGCAGGCCATGCCCGCCAGGCCCAGCGTGGCAACGAGGGCGACGGACAGACGCGGGGTCAGGTTCAGGATTCGTGACACAGGTAACGGGCAAACCGGCATTGGGACGAAAAGTAATTATCGCATGCCTGCCAAGGCCGGATGCGGGCGAAGCGCTTGAGCCAATGCCGTCACGACGGCACAATCGAGCCGAATCGTCCTGGGGGGCGCACTAATGACGTCCAGTACGCGGGTGGCCGCCGCGAGCAAGGAAACTGCAGCGTTATTGCGGGCCTGCGCGGCCGGGGATGCACGGGCCTACGACGTGCTGTTCGCCTCAATCTACGACGATCTGCGCGGTCGCGCCCATCGCCTGCGGCGCGCACCCGACAGTACCCTTTCGACCACGGTGCTGGTGCACGAAACCTACCTGAAGCTTGCCGGAGCGGACGTCGCACCAAACGACCGCCTGCATTTCTTCGCTATCGCCGCCAGGGCGATGCGCCAGATCCTGATCAACGCCGCGCGCGATGGCGCGGCGCAAAAGCGCGGCGG
>DATIVQ010000043.1:0-3287 GCA_035465735.1 Rudaea sp. | reverse complement strand
CGATGTCATGGTGCGTGATGTCGTCGTCCTCGCCTCCGGCCGCGGCAGCAATTTCGCGGCCCTGCTCGATGCGCAACGGCAGGCGGCGGTGCCGATCCGCATCCGCGCCCTGCTTTCGGACAAGCCCGCTGCGCCGGCGCTGGCGCGCGCGCGAGAGGCAGGCATCGATGCCGTGGCATTGTCGGCCGCGGATTTCCCGGACCGCGCCGCCTTCGACCGCGCCCTGTTCGCGCGCGTTGCGGAGTTCCAGCCCGACCTGATCGTGCTTGCGGGCTACATGCGCGTGATCGACACGGCCGTGGTGGACGCGTGGCGCGCGCGCATCATCAACATCCACCCTTCCCTGCTGCCGAAATTTCCCGGCCTGCGCACGCACGCACGCGCGCTCGAAGCCGGCGACAGCATGCACGGCGCGAGCGTGCATTTCGTCACCGGGGAGCTCGACGGCGGACCGGTATTCGCGCAGGTGGAAATGCCGATACTTGCCGGCGACACGCCCGAAGCGCTGGCCAGGCGCCTGCTGCCGCTGGAACATCGCCTGCTCGTGGCCAGCGTGGATCTGATCGCGCGCGGGCACATCGTCCTCGGAACGAGCGGCGTCGAACTCGATGGCGTGCCGCTCGCCGCGCCGCTGCGCCTGCAAATCGACGGCAGCCTGCGATCCGGGTTTTCCTGACCGTTCCCGGTTCAGTCCCGCGGCATCGACTGCAGGTACGCGGCGACGTTTTTGATGTTGTCCGGCGTGAGACTGTGCGCCACCACCTTCATCACCGAGCCTTCGGGACGTTCGTCGGTGCGCTGGAACACGGCCAGCTGTTTCTCCAGGTAGTCCAGATGCTGTCCGGCCAGGCGCGGGAAGTTTGCATTGCCGCCGCCGTCGGCGCCGTGGCAGCTTGAACAGGGCGGTACCGATTGGGCGGGAAGGCCGTGCTCGAAAATGGCCTTGCCGGCGGCAATGCGCACGGCTTTGCCTTCGATCGGCTGATGCGCCGGAGGCTGTGCGGCGAAATACGCTGCAAGATCGTGGATCTGGGCGTCGGTCAGGTAGTGGCTCAATCCCCACATGTATTCGAATCCGGCCGGGTCGCGCCGGCCGGGCGTGCGGAAACTCTTCAGCTGGGCCTCGAGATAGACTTCCTGCTGCGCCGCGAGGTTGGGGAAATTCGGCGAACGCGCCACTCCGGTGACGCCATGGCAATTGGAACAAACCTGCATCGCAAGCGTGCGGCCGGAGACATCCGGGTTCGCCGTGTCGCGCGAACGCGGGAGGTTGGCACAGCCGGCGGCAGCGAGCACGAACAACAGCACAATCACTCGACGCGTAGTCATGGCAGGCTCCTTGCGCGCTTCAGTAAGCGGCCCAGACATAGAGGAACAGCGAATCGTTGTCGCTCGCGTTGCGACCGAAGCCGTCGTAGTTGCTGCTGGCACCGTTGTACTTGTCGTAGCGCGTGTACTGCAAGCCGATGCGCATGTACTGCACAGGCGTCCAGAATGCCTCATAGGTCCAGCCGCGCACGGCCGGATTGCCGGAGATGTTGCCGTACACGCGCGTCGGATCGTACAGCGCCGAATCGGTCGTGCCGGTCTGGTTGAAGAACGACAGACTGCCGCCGTAGCGCGCCTCGTACACGTAGCTGGCCTTGGCGCGGAACACGTTGGTGCGGTCTACCGAATTCGTGTCCGGCAACGGGTTGCCGTTCACGTCGAACGCCGGCTGTCCGGCCAGGAATGCCGGCAGGCGCTGGCGGTCGCGCAGATAGGCAAGTTGCGCAGTGAAGGTATGCGGATCGAGCAGGTACTGGTATTGCGCATCCACGCCGAGATCGCGGAAATGATGCAGCGTCGATGGGTCCGAGGTATCGAGGGGATCGTCGTAAATGTCGGCATTCATTCCCGACGTGCCGACCATCAGGCTGTTCGGACCCCAGTCGTGCGACACGGCGATGCGCCAGTACGGATTGGTGCCCTGCAGCTTGGTCTTGTCGCCATCGGCGACACCGGCGCTCATGAACGATGCCGGACCCGTGGCGCTGCGGTAGCCACCGGCTTCGACGTACAGCGTCTGGTTCCAGAATACATAACCGGTCACGCCGGCAATATTGCTGCCCGCGGCAAAGCCGGGGTAGGGTGCGCTGCCGTCAATGAAGCTGCTGCTGGTGGGGCTGGGCACCGGTACGTACTGCATCCACGCGGCAGCGGTGTTCCAGACATCCGATACCGACGGGTTGTCGTTCGCGCTGACACCCCAGATTATGTCGTGGTCGGGCGCGATGCTGCGGTCGGCGTAGCGGATATCGACGTTGTCGACATTGGTGTGGCCATGGAAACTGCCGTCGTCGGACTGGCTGGCGTAGTTGTCGTAGGTCACCTGCAGGAAGGCGCCGATGTTGTCGGTGATCTTGCCGGCCGCGAAAACGCTGGCGGTCGCGAAAATCGGTTGGTTGTTCTTCTGGAAATCGGCTTTGGGATCGTCGCTCTTGCTCGTGTTGTTCACGTGCGAATCGCTGAGTACCGCCATGCCGGCGAACGGAAGCGTGCGCGCTCCCATCGTGTAGCCGGTGAGCTTGAACAGGCGGCCGTAGGCCGTGAGTTCGGGAAATTGTCCGCCGGCGTGGCACGCTTGGCAGTTCTGCCCGGTCTGGCGATTGAACGTCGGCAGCGCGCTGGCGATGCCGGGAAGCAAGAGACCGACCAGCAATGCGCCAAGTATGCGACTTGCGCCGCGCCGGATGCTACGAATAGGTACAAGGATCATGTTCAGCTCCTGCATTCCGCTTGGACATCATGACATAGGGAGGCTCCGCGTCGCCGCGACGAGCATCCCGCGCAGCCCACCAGTAGTACCGATCCGCAAAATGCGTGACACTGCGGTCGGCGGCGGGCGGCGTAATATATTCGATCGACGGCGGCACTGCACTTGATCTGCATCAACGCGCGCAGGGTGCAGTGCCCGCGACCGCACGGCGTTATTCGAACCTGCTGCGGAAAAACGGGTCGCCGCCGCCCATGTCGTAGTTCCCGATGCCGCGGCCAAAGGTCGAAAAACGGACGATGTTCAGCACCGACACAATTCGACGTTCCAGAAGATATTGGTCGGCGCACCCGCGTCAAAATACGTCCGCGTGCCGTTGCCCGGCCCAGCGGAAAGGTGGCAGAACTACGGTCGTACGTCTGTCGCGGCAAATAGCTTATTGCCGTCGGGCGTGATCGCTAAGGCGTAGACCAGCGTATTGGGGAGGCGCCGGTACTCATCGAGCTGAACGAGGCGCCGCCAACCGTGGACA
>DATIVQ010000042.1:0-6009 GCA_035465735.1 Rudaea sp. | reverse complement strand
GAGCAGTTCCTTGTACAGCGGCGCGATCAGGGACTTGTCGTTCGCGCGCGCGGCATAGGCGGCGCGCGCGGAGTAGCTGTAGTCGTCCTGCTTGCCGGTGGCGAGCACCTTCGCCGCCTCGGCATTTTCGCCCATCTGCCCGAGCACGGTCGCGTAGGCCACGCGCAGGTGCGTATCGCCGGCGTTGCGCCTGAGCGCTTCGACGAACAGCGCATTCGCGCCGGATTTGTCGCCGCGCTTGAGTTTGAGTTCCGCGCCCCAGACATAGGCCGACGCATCGCCGAAGCGGGTAATGGCATCCTTGGCCAAAGTGTCCGCCAGCGCGTCGGCGCCCAGATGATCCGCCAATTGGCTCGCGCCGATCCAGGTCTTGGATTTCTTGCCGAGCGCCTCGGGCGTCGCCAATTCCCGCAACTGTGCGCCGGCTTGTTGCTTGTCCGCGGAAGCCATGAGGACGCGGCTGATGGCGCTCCAGCCCTTGCCGTCGGATTCGTGCGCAAGCTTCTGCAGGTCTTCCAACGCCGCATCGGGCTTGCCATCGTGCAAGGCGACGCGCGCGCGCGCCTGCCACAGCGCCGGATCGTCCGCGCGCAACTGCTGCCAACGCGCGATGCCGGTTCGCGCCAGGTCCCAATCCTTGGCGGCGATCGCCACTTCCACCGCCTCGTCGGCGAGATCGGCATCGTGGCCTAGCGCTGCCGCGCGGGCGAATTCATGCGCCGCCTTGGCGACATCGCCGCTCTCCAGCGCGAACTGGCCGGACAGTTTCATCGCCAGCACATCTTCCTCCGGGGCCACCGGCGTAACCGCCAGATGCCGTAGCGGCAGGTTCGAAACGGCGGTCTGCCGTCCAGCCGGCACATTGGCGCATCCGGCCAGGATGGTCGCAAAGACAGCAGCGGGAAGGCGGTACAATGTTGTCATCGAAATTTTCCAGTCGATACGTCTGTAGTTTAGCCGACACGACCGTGCTTGCATGACCCTCATCGCCCTTGGCCTCAATCACCAGTCCGCGCCCCTGCCGGTGCGCGAAAAGGTGGCGTTCGCACCCGAAGCGATGCCGCAGGCATTGTCGGATCTGGCGCGTCAGACCGGCGTGAACGAGGCGCTGATTCTGTCCACCTGCAACCGCACGGAGGTGTATGTGGACGTGGCGGCCGGCGCCGAAACCGTGCCGCGCGACTGGCTGCTGGGCCATCATGAATTGGATGCGCGCCGGCTCGACGAGTTCCTCTACCGCCACGCCGACTATGCCGCGGTGCGCCACCTGTTTCGCGTCGCGACTGGCCTGGATTCCATGGTGCTCGGCGAACCGCAGATCCTCGGCCAGGTGAAGGACGCCTACCAGCTCGCGCGCGATGCCGGCACCCTGCGCGCGCCGATGGAACGCCTGCTGCAGCAAACCTTCGCCGTGGCCAAGCGCGTGCGCACCGAGACGCGCATCGGCGCCAATCCGGTATCCGTGGCGTTCACCGCGGTGCGCCTGGCCGAACGCCTGTTCGCGAACCTGGGCGAGGCCTGCGTGCTGCTGATCGGCGCGGGCGAAACCATGGAACTGGCCGCCCGCCATCTGGCCGAGTCGCGCGTGCGCCGCCTGATCGTCGCCAACCGCACCCTGGAAAACGCGCAGGCGCTGGCCGGGCGTTTTTCCGGCTACGCCATCACCCTGGCCGACCTGCCGCGGCACCTGGCCGAAGCCGACATCGTGATCAGTTCCACCGCGGCGCGCGAGCCGGTGCTCACGCGCGCGATGGTCGCCGACGCAATCGCCGCGCGCCGGCGCCGGCCGATGTTCCTGGTCGACCTCGCCGTGCCGCGCGACATCGAGACCGAAGTTTCCGCGCTGGAAGATGTATACCTTTACACCATCGACGACCTGCGTCAGGCGGTCGACGCGAACCTGCGCTCGCGTCAGGAGGCGGCTGCGCAAGCCGATGCATTGATCGACCTGTCGGTGACGCACTACCTCGCCTGGCGCCACGCGCTCGACAGCGGCAATCCGTTGCCGCTGATGCGTCGCGCCGCCGAGCAGCAGCGCGACGCCGTGCTCGCCCGCGCACGCGCGCTGCTCGCGAACGGACGCACCCCGGAACAGGCGCTGGACTATCTCGCGCACACGCTCACCAACAAGCTCATGCACGCGCCCAGCGCGAATCTGCGCGCCGCGGCGATGCAAGGCGACGCCGAGCTGCTGCGCGCCGCCGAACGCCTGTTCGAAGCGACCGACGACAGCAAGGATTCCGACGCATGATGCCGTCGATCCGGCGCCGGCTTGACACACTCGCCGAACGCCATCAAGAAGTCGCGCTGCTGCTCGCCCAGCCCGAGGCAACAAACGACAACTCGCGCTTCCGCGATCTGTCGCGCGAATACGCACAATTGCAGCCGCTCGCCGACACGCTCGCGCGCTTCGACGCGACCGAAAAATCGCTGGCCGCCGCGCGTGCGATGCTCAACGATCCCGACTTGCGCGAACTGGCCGAATCCGAAATCGCGGAACTGCAAGCGCGGCACGAATCGCTCGACCGCGAATTGAACGTGTTGCTGCTGCCCAAGGACGACCGCGACGACGCCAACATCTTCCTCGAAGTGCGCGCCGGCACCGGCGGCGACGAGGCCGCGATCTTCGCCGGCGACCTGTTCCGCATGTACGCGCGCTACGCCGAGACGCGCGGCTGGCGCGTGGAAATCCTCTCGTCCAGCCCAGGCGAGCACGGCGGCTACAAGGAAATCGTCGCGCGCATCGAAGGCACGGGCGTGTTCGCGCGCCTGAAGTTCGAATCCGGCGCGCATCGCGTGCAGCGCGTGCCGGCGACCGAGGCGCAGGGCCGCATCCACACCTCGGCGGCGACCGTGGCGATCCTGCCGGAGATGGATGAGATCGAAGACGTCGAGCTGAATTCCGCCGACCTCAAGATCGACACGTTCCGCGCCAGCGGCGCCGGCGGCCAGCACGTCAACAAGACCGACTCGGCGATCCGCATCACGCACTTGCCCAGCGGCATCGTCGTGGAATGCCAGGACGAGCGCAGCCAGCACAAGAATCGCGCCCGTGCATTGTCGTTGCTGAAAGCGCGCCTGCTCGACGAACAGCGCGCCAAGCAAAGCGCGGCCCAGGCCGACAGCCGGCGGCTGCAAGTCGGTTCCGGCGACCGCAGCGAGAAAATCCGCACCTACAACTTCCCGCAAAACCGCGTCACCGACCATCGCATCGGCCTGACCCTGCACCGCCTGCCGGAAATCCTCAATGGCGACCTCGACGCACTGCTCGATCCGCTCGCGCGGGAGTTTCAGGCGGAGCAGATGCAGGCACTGTCGGCGTAAATCTGCGCTTTATGGCAACATGCGCATCCGCATCGCGGAGCGGCCTGTGACTGTCGATCTTGCGTTGAGCCAGGGACTGACCGAACTGATCGAACTGCTCTCGCAGGGCGAACTCGGCCCGGCGCGCGCGCGCGCCGAAATCCTGCTGCGGCGCTATCCCGAACAGCCCGAATTGTGGCGACTGTCCGGCATCTGCGCCCTGCAGCAGGGCGAATTCGATGCCGCGCGACGTGCGCTCGACCAGGCCCTGAAACTCGCGCCGCAGTCGGTCGAGAGCTGGTGCAACCTGGCCAGCCTGCATACCGCGCAACGCGAATTCGGGGAGGCCGAGCGCGCCCTGCGCCATGCGCTGTCGTTGTCGCCGCACCATGCTGCGGCGCTGAACAATCTTGGCAGCCTGCTCGATGCGCGCGGCGATTATTACGGCGCGGCCGAATGTTTCGCCAAGGCGATTTCGCAGCGCCCGGACTATGCACGCGCCTGGGTCAACCAGGCAGCCGCCCTGCTCTCCGTGCGCCAGCTCAATCGCGCCGAGGCGAGCGCGCAGCGTGCGGTACAGCTGACGCCGCATTGGGCCGACGCACACTTCGTGCTAGGCAATGTGCTCGACGCGGCGCGCAAGCCCGGCGCCGTGGCGGCGTGGCGCGAGGCAGCGCGACTGGCGCCGTCGAACCCCCAATACCAGTACCAGCTCGGCCTCGGCGAGGGTAAGGAAGGCCATTTCGCCGCGGCGGTGAGCGCCTTCGAGGCCTGCCTGACCCTCGCGCCGGATTACTTCCCGGCGCTGTCGCAGCTGGCCTATCTGCACCGGCGCCTGTGCGACTGGCGCACGCTGCCGCCGTTGTCGCGGCGCCTGCTCGCCGGCATCGACACCGGCGCGCCGGGCATCACGCCGTTCTCCATGCTGGTGGAAGACACCACGCCCGCGCAGCAACTGGCCTGCGCGCGCACGTTCGCCGCCCAGCGCGAACTCGAGATCGAGCCGCTGCAGAACCGGCTGGGACCGCGTCCGCACGGGCGGCATGACGGTCCGCTGCGCGTGGGTTTCATGTCGGCCGGATTCGGCCAGCATCCGACCGCCTTGCTGATCGTGGAATTGATCGAACGCCTGCGCACGCAGGCCTTGCACACGATCGGCTACGCGACCACGCCCGACGACGGCAGTGCGCTGCGCAAGCGGCTGACTGCCGGATTCGTCGAATTCCGCGACCTGTCCCCTCGCGCACTGGACGGCATGCTGCTGAAGCTGCGCGAGGACCGGCCCGACATCCTGATCGACTTGGACGGTTATTGCGAAGGTTCCAGGCCCGAACTGTTCGCGCTGCGCCCGGCGCGCGTGCAGGTGAACTGGCTGGCCTATCCGGGCACGCTCGGCGCGCCGTGGTGCGATTACCTCATCGCCGACCACTTCCTCATCCCGCCCGAGCAGCGCGCGCACTACAGCGAAAAGATCGCGTTCCTGCCGCGCTGCTACCAACCGTCCGACTCCACGCGCCTGCTCGGCGATACGCCGCCGCGCGAACGCTACGGATTGCCGGATGGCGCCATCGTCTTCGCCTGTTTCAATCATGCGTGGAAGTATACTTTGCGTAGCTTCGCGCGCTGGATGAGGATTCTCAAGGCCGCGCCGGAGAGCGTGTTGTGGCTGCTCGCCGGACCACCCGGCAGCGGTGCCGACGAGCATCTGCGCCGCGCCGCGCACGCCGCAGGCGTCGATCCGCGCCGCCTGATCTTCGCGCTTCGCGTGCCGCACGCCGAGCACCTGACGCGCATCCGCTGCGTCGACCTGTTTCTCGACACCAGTCCCTACAACGCGCACACCACGGCCTGCGACGCGCTGTGGGCGGGTTGCCCGGTGCTGACCGCGCCTGGCCAGACCTTCGCCTCGCGCGTGGCCGGCAGCCTCAATTATCATCACGGCATGGAACAAATGAATGCGACGTCGGATCAGGATTACGTCGACAAGGCGGTGCAACTGGCGCGCTTCCCGCCGATGCTCGAGGCCCTGCGCGGCCGTGTCGAGGACGCACGCCACAATTCCGGATTGTTTGACATGGCCGCCTACGCGCGCGATTTCGCCGCCACGCTGGCGGTGATGTTCCAGCGCAGCGAACGCGGCCTGACTCCCGAGGACTTCGAGGTAACACCATGAGCGCAAGCGAACATTTCACGCCCCTGAGCCTGTGCGTGCTCACCGTTTCGGATACGCGCACGGCGGCGAACGACACCTCGGGCGATTACCTGTGCACGTCGTTGACCACGGCGGGACACCGCCTGCACGAACGCCGCATCGCGCGCGACGACCGCTATCTGGTGCGCGCCATCGTCGCCGCCTGGATCGCCGACCCGGCGGTGGACGGCGTGCTCGTCACCGGCGGCACCGGCTTCACCGGTCGCGATTCCACGCCCGAGGCGATCATGCCCTTGCTGGACAAGGAAATGACCGGTTTTGGCGAAATGTTCCGCGCATTCAGTCTGGAGGAAATCGGCACGTCTACCCTGCAGTCGCGCGCGTTCGCGGGACTGGCCAACGCGACCTTCGTGTTCTGCATGCCGGGTTCGACCTCGGCCTGCCGCACGGCATGGGAAAAATTGCTCCTCGCACAACTGGATTCGCGCACGAAACCGTGCAATCTGGCTGGATTGAAGCCGCGGCTTGCGGAAACGTGAGCGACGCTACGCCGT